>NZ_PIGC01000015.1:0-144935 GCF_003050065.1 Vibrio sp. 10N.286.51.C3
GCCACGGTTAATCTCAAGGTTGATCTCTTTTAAACCAACGGTATGACCCGTGTCCGCGAGAATCTGATCCTTATGTTCGCCGTTTTGAACTCGGTTCATAACAGACATTGGTTTTGGTCCAAACACTTTGTATAGGCCACTAATCTCAATCAATGGTTTAGTCATGCTTGAATCCTCCTAAATGCGCATTAGTTCTTCTTGCGTACGCCTGAGAAGCGCGGTCAAAAAGGATTGCGAGGGCAACGATGGCGAAACCATTCATCAGGCCTAATGTGAAGTACTGGTTGGTAATCGACTTAAGAACCGGCTGTCCTAGACCTTTAACACCAATCATGGATGCGATAACAACCATAGACAGTGCCATCATGATGGTTTGGTTGATACCCGCCATAATCGTTGGCATTGCTAGAGGAAGTTGAACACCCCACAAGCGCTGCTTTTTGCTCGCACCAAAAGCGGTAGCGGCTTCAAGGACTTCTTTGTCGACTAGGCGTATGCCTAGGTTGGTTAAACGAATCACAGGTGGAATCGCATAGATAACCACGGCGATTAGCCCTGGAATCTTACCTATACCAAGTAGCATTACCACTGGAATCAAATAAACGAATGCCGGCATGGTTTGCATGATATCGAGCATCGGCGTAACGATAGATTGCGCTCGATTTGAACGAGCCATCGCAATGCCAATCGGAATGCCTAAGAATATCGAAACTAAGGTACACACAGTAATGATACTGAGCGTCCGCATGGTGTCTTCCCACATTCCAAAGTAACCAATGAGAAGTAGAGAAACAACACAACCTAACGCCAGTTTCCAAGAACGGCTTGCTGCGTAGACAAGGCTGGTACACACGGCGAGGACTATAATCCAAGGTGTTGAGATAAGGAGTTTTTCAAACCAAACAAGGAATGAAAGAAGAGGGTCAAAGAGAGATTCAATCATTTCGCCGTATTCACGGGAAAATTCACGGTATGCGCCATCTAGCGTCTTTTTTATGGTTCGTAAATCAGAGCGTTCCATCTCTGGAAAGCTTGATAACCAATTGCTGTCAGCCATTTTATATCCTTATAGTTCGGAGCCACTTGTTCATGCGATAGGAAAATCGGCAATGAAAAGGGCTCCGAATCATGAATAACATCAAGTATAGCGACGTTATTTCTGTTTTATTGTTGAAGCGTAATTACTCGTTGATCCAAGCTCTTACAGTTCAGCTTCAACTTTCTTAGCCACTTCTTGAGAAACCCATGGGTGCCATACTTCTGGGAATTCACTCAAGAAATGCAAACTCGCTTCTTCACCATCAGCTTGGTTGTCTTCCATCCAAGCAAGTAGCGAGTTCATTTTGTCGTTGGTGAAACCACGTTTAGTAAAGTAGTCGTACGCTTCAGGTGCTCGTGAAGCAAAACTTTCAGTGGTAATCGTGTGGACGGGTGAAGGCGGGTACATGGTCGCTTTTGGCGATTCACAATCTTCTTTGGTGGTACAGTTAAGGAACTCTTCCTCATTTACGCCACTGCCAAAGTCGACTTTAACCATGTCGTATTTACCTAGAACAGCGGTTGGTGCCCAGTAGTAACCAAACCATGCTTCTTCACGTTCATAAGCTTTTGCGATAGAGCCAGATAAGCCGGCACTCGAGCCTGGATCAACAATCGTGAAACCACTGTTTTCTAGCTCAAGAGCATTAAACAAATTTCCGGCGCTGATCTGACAGTTCCAGCCTGCAGGGCAGCTGTAGAATGCAGATGTATCTGGGTCTTCAGGGTGTTTGAATAAGCTAGCGTTCTTGCGTACGCCTTCGATGGTTGCCATTTCAGGGTATTGTTTAACTAGGTAAGCTGGAACCCAAAAGCCTTCTTCGCCGCCGTTCACAAGTGCTTTACCTGCGTAGCGAAGGCGTTTTTCTTCAACACCTTTATCCAATGCGTCTTTTAAGCTGTTGCTCCAAAGTTCAGGGGCAACATCAGGCTGGCCTTTTTCGATCATAGATGTGCCTGTTGGCATCGTGTCGCCAGGGATAAGTTCAGCATCGCACCCATAACCGTGTTCTAGGATGAATTGGTCGATATTGGCGATCAGTGTTGCAGAGTTCCAGTTCATATCTGCGATTGTTACGCTGCCACATTCTCCAGCGTTAGCATTACCGCTGGCTGCTGCTACTAACAAAAATACGGAGCTTAACTTGTATTTCATATTGAGTTTCCTTTCTCTTTAATAATACAACTAAGGTAACCAAGGTAAATTGATTATCTAAATTGCTCGATGGTGATCCTTTCCGTGTATTTGAACCATTTGAGCAGAAGGAGGGATGGGTGAAGTTTGAATAGATAAACGTGCAAAGTCAGTGAAGTGTGATTTGCCAATTCATCCACTGTGTTTCAACAGCCATCGGATAACTTTGTCAAACTATTACAAATTCGTCAAAAACCACCTCTATTTATAATCTTAGGGAATAATCGTACGAATTCCATCTTTGATTCGATTTACATGACGCTTTAACTGTCTGTGTCACATTACCGCTAAAGTTAGGTGTAGGGCTGTTGATTTTTGAAGGGATTTAAAGGTGGTAAGACCATGATTGACGTGTGTGAAATGCGTTGAATGGTTTTAAAAATCGTATTTTTAACAATAATTTCGCCAAAAATAACTAATTTGGTTTTAAGGGGATTGGCTTGAGGCCTAATAGGATAGGTGGCTGTCAGGGGGTAAATGACAGCCATAAAGTTAAACGCGAAAGTTACATTGGCAGGTTCAAAAATTCATTTTGATACAGTTTGTTTGCCAAACTATCGCGAAGCTTAGTAGGGATGAATTTCATTCGATTGACTTGTCTTACCAGCTCTTGAGCAAAACTAGGCCTTTGTTTCATGTTCATCACACTACCCATTAGGTTGATAGTTTGCGCATCAAGCAGCTTTTTCGCTTGTTCTAGGTGGTGACTCGATGTTTCACCATATGCGACAACCATAAGTGTGCTGTCACAAGCGCTCGCAACTGACTGCGCCGGAATGTTACCTTTGTTTATGTTGAGAAGCGGTGAAGTATCAATGATGACTCTGTCGTATTTCTCTAACCATTTGTTGACTACTTTTTGTAACGTTGTCGGATCTTTATAAGCCAATTGCGTTGAAGCGACTTGTGGAGCAGGGACGCCGATAAACGTACGATGAGATTCAACATGTTCTATTAATTGACCTTGCTGACTGTCTTCTAGCATATTCAAATCTTTGAAAGCAGGGTTGAACAAGTTGAGATCGACATAAAGCGTAGAGTGGCCAGCAAGAAGAAAGCGCTCGGCTAATGCGGTTGCAATAGACGTTACCCCGTCACCCGAATGACAAGCGGTCACGCATATTGATTTCTGGCCGTTAAGTTCAGAAGCTAAGTACAGTTGTTCAACTTCGGCATGCGTTGCTGAAATAGTCATTATAACGCTCCTATTAACACGATGGTGGTGGTAATTCGTAGGATGTCATCTAAGCCAACACGGGCTTTCTCAATAAAGCTTTCACGACGGTCTGGGATGTAAATCGTATCACCTGCACGTAACACAGGTAGGCTATAGATGTTCGCTGTTTTGCTGAACTCAACAAGGTCAAAGGTACGTGCTTGGCCTTGGCAACAAGACATGTTCACAATAGTAATCTTCTCCACATAAGCATTGTCAGTAGGGCCTGCAGCTTCTGCCAAGATATCTAAGATGGTCATGTTGTCGTTAAACACGTAACGACCCGGGTTATTAATTGCGCCAAGCACGCGAACCGTTTTTTCTTTTGGTGTGTCTAACCAATTCTTATCTTTTTCTGGGATATAAATAGTATCGCCGGCAGTTACGTTTGGTAGGATGGATTCATCCCCCGTTTCGAAATAGAGAGATAAGTTCAATTTGCTCACTTTAGAGTAAGTCTTATCTCTGTGGGTTACGCGAATATTGTGAATGTCGGCGTCTTTCGTTGGTCCATCTGACGCTGACAATATATCTAGAAAGTGCATGTCTTTTGTAAATCGGTAACGGCCTGGTGAACGAACTTGGCCAAACACGTAAATTGATGCATCTGAGCTTTGACGTACCCATTGAGATTTGTTGTCTGAAGGGTCTTGAGGTAAGTCGTGTACGCGCACAATTGAGCCTGCACGGATGAAGGGCAGTTGGTCACGTGGAGCTCCAGATTTAATAAATTCGTCTAAGTCGAAAACCACAAGCTTTCTACCTGTAACCACTTCTATTTTTGTGGTATCGGCGCGCAGTGTTGGCCCTCCAACATGAGCAAGTAGGCCCATGAAATCCATTTCGTCTGACCACTCAATACGTCCTGGTCGAACAACTTCACCAATTACATTTACAGCTCTATCCGGCGAGATCTTTAGCCATGATTTCTCGTTCATGTCTGTTTTCTCTGGAACGAAAATCGCGTCTCCAGCTTTGATGCTAGGAGGGTTAGAATTAGGTAAACCTTCTGTGTATGCCGCTAAATCGAATTTAACTACTCTGCCGTCGGCTTTTAGTACACGGATTTGTCGTGACTCAGCGAAACGAGTCGGGCCGCCCGCATTAGCTAGGATATCCATAAAGGTGGCACCTCTTTTACCTTCAAAAGCACCAGGGGCAGCGACTTCACCCATCACGTAAACCATGTTCGCGCCAGATTTGATCTCTTCTTCTTGCTTGGGAACGAAAATGGTCGCGCCAGGTCGTAAAATTGGAAGCAGACTTTCGTCACCAGAATCTAAGTAACGTTTTAGGTTGAATAGCGTTGGGGTGTTATTTGAGATGACTCGGATTTGCTCGACACTGGCATAGCGTGTTACACCGCCTGAGCGCATTAGCACGTCGACAAGGTCAGTGTTCTCTTTGTAAGTGAAAGAGCCTGGTGCGTTAACTTCACCAAACACTTTGATTGAATTACGAGAATCAGCACTGTCACCTGAGTTAGCAAGCTTTGCAGCGTCAAACTCTTGCTCAATGTTGCCCACTAATGGGGAAGCAGGTACAAACAGTGAATCCAATGATTGCAAAGCGGGGAGCGTTGATTCATCCCCCGAATCTAGGAAACGTTTGTAGTTGAATTCTACCTTGTCAGCACCTCGCTTAAGAATAAGTTTATCGAGTTGTGCCCCTGAACGTAGACCACCTGCAGCGTAAAGTGCCATTTGGATACTAGAACCCAATGCAAGTGTGTATTCGCCAGGCTGTTCTACATAACCTTGCACGTAGATGATGATTTGCTGCTCTTTGACGTACACCGATGCGTTCGAAAGATCTTTATAAGCAGTTGCCAGCGACTCTAGAACGACTTTGTTGAGCTGTTCACTGTCATAACCTGCGACAAACACCGCACCAACTTCAGGAAGGGTTATACGGCCACGTTTGTCTACTTGGAACCCTATGTTTAAGGTGCTTTCGCCGGGTACGTTAACTTGGATTAGGTCACCGACTTGAACCGCGTCTGAAAACTCGTCGCTAGCATTGACGATATTCGCAAAGCACAACAATAGGGAGACGGTAAAAGCGATCAATAATTTCATAGTCCACCTCCCATTTTCTCCGCGTTTTTAGGCGAGATGACTTCGATGCTCACTCGGCGGTTAGTTAAACGTGTGCCGTCGGATTCACCTTCAAAAAGAGGGACGGTCTCACCAACAGAGACGGCTTTGATTCGTTGAGCGCCTAAACCAAAAATAGTCAGGTAGCGTTCGACTTGTTTCGCTCGTCCAAGCGCTAACTTATCGTTATATTCTTCGGTACCTGTCGCATCAGCATGGCCTGTAACAACAAGGTCTAGAGATTTGTGTTCTTTGAGTAGGCTGGTTGCTTCCGCAAGTCTTCCCATGTACTTCGGATTGACTTCGGTCGAATCTTCCGCGAATTGATTATCAACATTAAGCAGGTCATACAACTGTTCGATAACAGACAATTGCATTCTAAATTGGTTTTCATTTTTTGGTGGCTCACAGTGGGCTTGTGAGGTTACATAGTCTAGTTGGACTTCAAGTTCATTTAAGCGTTTTCTTTGGATCACCAGGTCGTTGGCTGCATCCAGAAGTAGACCGCCTTGAAGCTCACGTGCAATGCGATTTTGTTTTTCAATCGCTTGGACAACAGCTGCAGGGAAACACCAACGAGCACCTTCTTGAATCAAAGCATCGAGATGTAATTTAGCTAACTGCCAATCAAAACGTAATCCATGTTCTGGACCAAGAGGCTCGTCGGGCATAACAGGAGAGAAATCTGAGTTTTGATAGTTGATGGAATCATAACTTTCAGCTAACCCCCCTGTGCCTTGCTCTGGGTAGCTGGTGCAGCCACCCAGAACCAGAGCGGACAGAGAAAGGGCTATGTAGTTTTTCAGTATTTTCATGCCAACGTCCTATGTTTTTACTTTTTATTATTATGTTTTGTTACTTCTAGCTTAGTGGATCTTCATGAATTTGTAGGATTTTTTGAATTTACTGGGATAGCGTGGCCAATTCGTAGCAGGTTCATAATTTCAAGAGGCTGACCAGTCACATTTTCAAGTCGCATGTTGCGTTCGCGCTCGGTCAGGCGTTTGAACATATAAACAATCGCACCAACACCTGATGAATCTAAGAACTCAACTTGGCTAAAATCAACTTCTATCTCAGGGTGACCGTCATTAGAAATGACATCATCAATGTCTGTTTGTGCGTCACGACTGCCTGCTGCATCCAAATCACCGAAGATAGAAAGCGTTAGTGTCGTTGTATTCAAATCAATCTTACGTAGTTCCATAGCGATATCTCCTTTTAAGTATGTATGAACAATTGCACTGAATGTGCCAACTTTTATATTTATATTTTTCAATAACTTATGTGTAGGTGTCATTTCCATCTCATATTGAGAAAAGACGTTTCTCAATATGAGAACTAAAAACGGTGGGACATTTGAGATCTACAAGTCATTAATATGATGAATGAAAATGAATATTAAATAAGGTTGGAGAGTTGATCGCATCTTCTAGCAAAGATTGTCTAACTACGTGTTAGAGCGCTTAGGATTAAAGGCATTTGTTGACCACTACAGTTATTAATACGGAGCAGATGATGAGATTAACCAAACTGGCTATAGCCACTCTATGGGCATGTTCACTTTCATCTCATTCATCCTATTTACCACCCGACCATCTGGTACTTGCCAACTCTTACCAGCAAGGCATCGATGTTTCTGAATACTGGAAGAGTGAAAAACTTGATGGGATTCGGGCTTTGTGGGATGGCCAATATCTTTATACTCGCAATGGAAATCGTATTTACTCACCCAAGTGGTTTACTGAAAAATTGCCGAAGGTCCATCTCGAAGGGGAGTTGTGGGCAGGAAGAGGCAATTTCCATCTAGTTCAATCTACCGTTCTCGACCATACGCCGAGCGATGCGGCATGGCGGCAAATCGATTTTATGTTGTTTGATATGCCAGGCGCTGCAGGGGATTATCAAAAGCGTTATTACAACATTTTGCATTGGGTAAGCGTGATTGGTGAACCTCATGTCAGCTACATCGAACATGTACCGATTCATAATGAGGAAGCACTGTTCCATCAACTCGATAATGTCGATGAGAGTAATGGTGAAGGTTTGATGCTTAGAAAAATCACCAGTCGTTATCAAGCAGGCAGAAGTAATGACCTGTTAAAGCTTAAAAGGCATCATGATGCCGAAGCGACAGTTATTGGCTACAAGGGCGGGACAGGTAAGTATAAAGGGATGATGGGTTCGATTTTGGTCCACACAGAAGAGGGGGTGGAATTTTATATAGGCAGCGGATTCAGTGACCAAATGAGACTCGCACCGCCAGAGATCGGCAGCCGTATTACCTTTCGCTACAACGGTTTTACTCAAAACGGAAAACCTAAATTTGCGCGCTTTGTTCGAGAAAAGAGTGACTACTAAAACACATAGGATCTCCCTGACCAGTAAACGAAAAAGAGCCCTGAAAATCAGAGCTCTTTTTTGTATTCGAAATCAGATAGACCGATTTAGTGAGTGCGAATCTAGCGAGAACTGAACTCTAACTGAACGTCGTCGTCCTGCTTGTGCATCCAGTGTAGGCGCATACCCAGCATAATCGCGGCCGATGTTAGACCGACAATGAAACCAATCCAGAAACCGTGTGCACCCATAGGTTCAACAATCCAATCTTTCATTCCTAAAATGTAGCCGATAGGAAGACCAAGCAACCAGTAAGCCACGAAGGTAATGTTGAAGATCGAGCGCATGTCTTTGTAGCCACGTAGAGCACCTGCTGCGATAACTTGGATTGCGTCGGTGCACTGATAAACCGCAGCGAACAAAAGCAATTGCATTGCAACGGTAATTACCGCGGTGTTCTCTGTGTAGAGTAAAGACACTTGCTCTCTGAACAATACAGTTAATGCCGCCGTCATTAAGGCTGTGACTAAACCAACAATGATACCTACGTGTGTCGCGATTTTTGCTCCTTCGGTGTTGTTTTCACCCAACTTATGGCCAACACGAATACTCACAGCCGCACCGATACTCATTGGAATCATGAAGACTAGCGAAGAGAAGTTGATCGCGACTTGGTGCGCGGCAACTATCAATGAGCCGAGCGGAGCAACCAACAGAGAAACCACTGCGAACAAGGTTACCTCGAAGAAGATAGCGGCAGCGACAGGGAAACCAAGTCTAAACAGGCGGATTTGCGCTTTGAGCTGAGGCTTATGGAACGTGCCGAAGATGTTGATTTTCGCTAAACGTTTTGATGTTAAAACGTAAGCAAACAGCAGTGCAAACATCACCCAATATACGATAGCCGTTGCAACGCCACAGCCAACACCACCCAGCGCAGGAGCACCAAGTTTTCCGTATACGAACATCCAGTTAAGCGGGATGTTCAATAGCAAGCCAATAAAACCAATCACCATTGCAGGCTTAGTTAAAGACATACCATCAGTAAAGCTTCTCAATGTTTGGAACAACAAAAATGCAGGGACAGCAAACATCACCGCATTCATATAGCCGATGGTCTTTTCTGCCATGAGTTGTTCAATGTCCATCCATTCCAATATCAATTGTGTCTGGAACAGTACGCCAATGATAGGAAGGGAAATGACGAGCGCTAAAAAAGCACCTTGTTGAATTTCAAATGGAATTTTTACTTGTCGACCAGAACCATTCAGTTGTGCAACGACAGGAACCAACGCCATCAATAGACCAACACCAAACAAGATTGATGGTAGCCAGATACTTGCTGCAATCGAAACCGCCGCCATATCGATAGCGCTGACGCCACCGGCCATTACGGTATCAACAAAACCCATTCCAGTTTGTGCAACGGATGCGATCAATACTGGGGTCGCAAGTTTGATTAGATTCGAGGATTCTTCTTTGTAACGATGCACAAACAACTCCAAATAAGAGGGAAAATTAGAATAATAGTGTAGTAAAGGACATTCTGAAGGAATCAGAGACAATGATCTTAAGCTTCCACTGGACGAATCATAAAGAAATGTCACAATAACTGCTATGAAAAACTGTTATTAGGGCGTGTTGATCTTTCGAGCTGGGCGCCCCCGCAAAAAGCGTTTTACTCTTTGTTGAGGGAGGTTTACTTAGAATGACTAGGCTACTTCCCCCTCGCCGCGATTAAAACGCTTTTGACTGGGCGTCCCCATCCGAACAAAATTTAACCACAAAAGGTCAGCACGCCCTAGAACGCTAAATAGGAATCTTATGTTTACAGGTATCGTTCAAGGCATGGCAACACTGGTTGCTATCAACAAAAAAGAGTTGTTTCAAACTCATACCATCGAGCTAACTGACGAAATGGTTGAGGGATTAGCAATTGGTGCTTCAGTAGCTCATAACGGTTGTTGCTTAACGGTAACGGAAATTTCAGGCAATCAGATTGCCTTTGATTTAATGCAAGCAACATTGCGATTGACGAACTTAGGCCAGTTGAATGTTGGTGACAAAGTGAATGTTGAGCGTGCAGCAAAGTTTGGTGACGAAATTGGCGGGCATAGCATGTCTGGCCACATTACTCTGATGGCTAATCTCGTTGATGTGATTAAGACAGAAAACAACCGCACGCTTTGGTTCGAGCTGCCGCAAGAATCAATGAAGTATGTGTTAAGCAAGGGTTACATTGGCGTTGATGGTTGTTCATTGACCATTGGTGAAGTTGAAGAGAGCCGTTTCTCTGTCCATCTAATCCCAGAAACGCTGAATCGTACTCTGTTTGGCGGCCGTGAAGTAGGCGACCAAGTAAACATTGAGTTTGATCCTCAAACACAAGCAATTGTTGATACTGTTGAACGCGTACTAGCAAACCAAAAATAATAGTAGAGGTTTATCAATAGCACTTGCCCAAAAATCGATGACTAAGTAAAAGTCGAAGACATTAAAAAAGAGCACATTTAGTGCTCTTTTTCTATTTTTGTGTATTTGTGTTTTTCTAGGTTAGCCTAGAAATCGAGAGTAGATCTAACTCGACAAGAGAGTAAGTGTGTTAGAAGACTTGTTCGTCGTCTGCATCAATCGAGAGGTTGATTCTGTCTCTTACTTCGTCTACTTGCATGTCGAGATGAATAGCATTGCAACACGCTGGGCAATCGTCATAAAAATCTTGGCTTCCATTTGAAGCATCTAGCGTTATGCTGATTGCATGCCCACAGTGGGGGCAGGAGACATGTTTTTCTGTGTATTTATGCATAGCAAATTCTCCTCACTGTAACTCGTCCCAATCCTAGTAGCTTTATAGATCGCAATAGCTTGTATAGTTCGTAGTAGCTTTATAGAACGACTTAGCTAGCTGCGATTGGTATTAAACGGCCTGTATCTTCTGAATGCATGCCTCAGTTTGAGCTAAATACTCGCCGCCAAATTGATTGCAGTGGTTGAGAAGATGGTACAAGTTATAAATGTCTTTGCGATCAGTATAGCCAACGTCTAGTGGATTTACGCTCTGGTAACCGTCATAAAACTCTTTTGGAAACCCTTCAAACAATTCCGTTAAAGCTAAGTCACATTCATGATCGCCCCAATAACAAGCCGGGTCGTAACAGATTGGTCCAAAGGCTGAGTTTGCAACGTTGCCATTCCAAAGATCACCATGAAGCAAAGACGGGCGAGGGTTGTGGCCAGCAAGACGCATATTCACCACATCAACGATGTCATCAATATCACCGAATTCGATGCCTTTTTCTTTTAGCAGTTGTAACTGGAAACCAATACGCTGCTCAGAGAAAAAACGACCCCATTTCTTATGCCAAGGGTTAGGTTGAAGTGTGCTGCCGATATAGTTGTCTTGGTCGCAACCAAACTCTTTTTGCTCACCCCATTGATGAAGCTGCGCAAGCTGAACGCCGAAATCGAAGCTATTGTTGCCCGTCTCGAGCGGCTTGGTTGGCAAGTAATTGAGAATAATGAACGAGCACTCCTTGGTTTTGCCAATAAGCACTAATTCAGGTACGTAAACGGTGGAGGTTTCTCTCAACAAGCGTAAGTTCTCAGCTTCAATTTCAAACTTAGGTAAAAATTCTCGCTGATTCACTTTCACAAAGTAACGTTCATTACCATCGCTGATCATATAGCAATCGTTAATGTCGCCACCAGAAACCTTGGTACGCTCAGTAATCTGAAAGTTAAATAGAAGAGTATCTGAAAGTTGTTGAGAAATGGCCTGCCACATAGGAAATCCTCAAAGACTGAAAGTTAAAAAGATTGAAGGTTAGAAATACTGTTTGTTTAATAGCAATAGTTTAGGATAAATCTGAGCAATTTATAGACGCACTCGTCAATGTTCTTAGCTCTTCTTCACCTTATGCAGAATCAATTGGCCGAATTGTGAACTCGAGCTGATACAAGCTCGTTGAAATACAAACATAAATTGAAACCCTGACGTGGTGAAACAGTTTGGAAGTGGTCTCACAATCGAAACCGTTTTAATCACCACAAACTGGAAAAGTGGTTTGAGCTTGTTATTGTCTCCCCACCAATTTAAATGCACTTTTAGAGTAAGCTGAAAGGGCTATTGTTAACTGGCGCAATACTTTACTTCAAAGTTTGTCTTACACTTTGTTAGGCGTGAATTTACTTATGGTTTAAGTGGGCAGGTACACCGCATAGAGCTATATCGATTTAAATTTAAGCTGAAATACTAACTAGGATCATTTTAATGCGGTTTTGGGCAATAAAGTGATGACAAATAGCGTCATTTACATAGTATTAGGCAAGTACGTATTAATCTGCTTTAGAGCTTAAAACGGAGAATTATTGTGGTTGTAGAAACCGATGGCTATTTGGCTTTGATCGAGCACCTATCATTTAATCTGGACGTCTTTACCAATAGTAATGGCGATACAGGTAACGAGAGTGTTGAAGACATCATCACAGACATGATTTCAACGAACATCATGGCTATTTTCGAGCAAAACCCAGAGTTGCATTCGAGCGTTCGTTTTCAGCTATTGAAAGAAGCAGATGCCGTAGTAGCTGACCTTGGTGAAGTATTAGCGGGTGTTTGGGCTAAGAAAGCGACCAACGAACAAATTGTATTTCTTGATGAATATATCGCGTTGGTGAAGAACCTGTTTGATACTGCTGTTGCTAAATACGACTAGCTATTCGCGTATCACTCTAAAATAGTAAAAGGCGTTTAAGCCGTAACGTTTCATGTTATGTCGTTCAGCGGTGAATCTTTTGAATCGCTATAAACGCCTAAAGTGCCAAAACTTGGAAGCCCAATAAGGGTTGTCCAGCCTCGATATAATCACACCTTTCGATGTAGAAGCATGTAGGAATTGATTATTTCCTAAGTAAACTCCAACGTGTCGCACTGTCATCGATGTCTTAAAAAACACCAAGTCGCCACTCGTTGCCTGCCCATACGCTATTTCTTTTCCCTTTTTACTCTGGTCTATTGTGGTTCTTGGCAGGGCTTGTTGAGTCGCATTTTGGACGGCTATCTGCACAAAAGCAGAGCAATCTATACCTCTAAATGAGGTCCCACCGAAATGGTATGGCACGCCTTTCCACTGTTCATACACGCTCATATAAGCGTTTGTAGTCAATTGTTCTGATTTTGAGAGAGGATTCTGTGCTGTTTGACTAAGCTGAGAAGGCGATGGTGACGAGCTACAAGCAGCCAATGTTGCTAAAGTTATTGTAACTACAGCCATTTTTGTGATTTTCATATGTAACTCTTCTGACAAAAAACTGAAATAAAAACGTCATCAAGGACTTCTAGTATACGGAATAACTTAAGGATATCTCTTTTCGTAGTCAAACTGGATTTCACATGCCCGACACAAATTTATCAATAAAACCCTCATGTTATACATTCTCGCTCATTCAAACCGTCACTGCTGTATTTATTTCCATTCTTTTACTTGTTAGTTTTTTATCAATGGTTAGCATTCGGGGCGTTGAACGGGTCGGGGGACACTTTGACGCACTCTCGGAACAAGCATTACCCCTTGCTCTACATAATGCCGAATTAACGCAAAGCGTATTAGAACAAGTAAAACTTCTCACATACAGCACCCAATCAACCGACTTAGGTACACTGAATGCCACAAGGGGCTCAATTGACCAACTTGCCACAGAGAGTAATACCACGCTAGAGGAACTCCTTTTTATCTCCCAGTCTTTTCCTGAAGCGATCTCTTTAGAGCAACAACAAAACCTTGTCGATGACATGGCACAACTGCAAGCTATGACCAACACGGTACTGCTGGCGCAGATAGAGATTCAAAGTAAGCAAAATTTGATCGATAGTAACATGGGCGAGTTCCGTTATGGCGTCGGATCTATCGGACCAGAAATGAACCGTATCAGCTCATTCTTAGTCGAAGACAACCCAGAAGCGAGCGATGCCGCAAATCGTTTTACATCGAGCGCGTCGGCAATGGCGAACACCTTCTTGATGCTAATGATGCAGTCTGACATCGAAAAAGCACAAGACGAATATCGCCAATTAAGAAACCGAATCGCGGGCCTTAACTTGGCTTATAGCGACTTTGCTGATTGGCATCCAGACATCGCGGAGTTCGCAAGCCTTACCGCACCTTATGAGATGGTAAAAGAGGGCTTCACAGAAGAAGGTGTGATTAGACAAATATTGCTTAAATTGGAACTGGTTAAGCAGCAAGAGCAGAACCTAACCCAAGTGATTACCTTGGCGAATACCGTAATTAGTACCCTTAATCAATTATCTTCGACTGCTGCACACCTGATTGATGAAAGCGAACTGGTCGTAAATCAAACCATCACCAACATTGATCGTGTGTTGTTTATTAGTGGACTAGTGATCGCTGTGATCATTGTGATCTCATGGTTAGTACTGCGCCGCTGGGTAAACAAAGGACTGAAAAACATTACTCAACAATTGAGCTTGCTTGCAGAGCACGATTTCTCTAAGCACAGTGCATTGGTAGGGCCATTAGAGTTACAAGTGATTGCTTCGAAACTGAATACCGTTGTCGATTCGACCGCCGACTCGGTTCGCTTGGTGACTCGTAACTGTGAAACACTTTACCAAACGGCTGAAGTAAGTCACGACGCTGCAGAGCAAACCAACTCTAGCTTGAATGAACAAAATGAATCACTGCAGAACATGATCACCACGATTACTGAACTGGAAGCATCCATTGGTGAGATTGCTCGTATCTCTAACGCATCGAACGATGATGCACAAATAGCAGAAGATGAGTCAGTCAATGGCAGCCAAGTCGTTGGGCTGAACCAGCAACGTTTGCATGCGTTAGAACATTCACTAAGCATGAACGAAGAATCAATGGCCGACCTTGATGGCCGTGTAAAACAGATTCGTGAAATGGTCGATATGATCAGTGGCATTGCAGAAAACACCAACTTGTTAGCACTGAATGCGGCAATTGAAGCAGCGCGAGCAGGAGAGCAAGGACGAGGCTTTGCTGTCGTTGCCGACGAAGTACGCAAATTAGCGAGTGGCACGTCTCAACAAACCACCAACATTCGCAATATGATGAATGAGCTGGTGGCTGCGGCTGATCGATCTCGAACGTCTGTTACTGAATCTCGAAGTGAAATGATCAATGCACTGCAAACCAGTGGCGATGTGAAGCAAGCTTTTGAAAAGATTGAGGTTGCGGTAAGCCAGATTAAAGGACGTGTTGAACAAATCATGGTGGCGACAGAGCAACAAGCACGTGCGACAGTAGATGTGACGCATTCCATCACTCGGGTTTCGGAACAGGGTGAGAATACTAAATTACAGCTTGAATCCATGATTGAAAGCTCAGAGCAAGTCGGAGAGATAGCAGGGCACCAACAAGCTATGCTTCATAAATACGTAATGAAATAAACGAGCTTGTTGAAGTAAACAAGCGTGCTGAGTTAAGCCTTACAACACAAGAGTTGAAGCACTAGCTGCGCTTATATCCCTATCGATACACAAACGCCCTTAAATTCTCACAAGAATCTAAGGGCGTTTTGTTTTCGGATTAAGATAAGTTCACCTCAATACAAGCTAGAGGCTGAACTGAATTAGAACTTAGTCTTTCGTTGTCGGGAATCGTGCAAATGGCTGACGCAGCATCAAATCTAGCCTTTGTTCTTTCCCATCGCGTATCTCAGGGACGCCAATGGTTACCTTGTCGTGACCAAGCTTAGGTTGAGCGCGATAGGTTTTGAACCAAATGTCCCACACCGATAAAAAGAAACCAAAATTCGAATGCGTTTCTTTGATGATTATAGAGTGATGAACTCGATGCATGTCAGGCGTCACAATCACTTTGCGTAATTGCTTATCGAACCATAATGGCAAACGACCATTGCTATGGTTGAACATCGCACTCACATTCAACACCACTTCGAAGAACACGACCGCTAAAGCCGGTACGCCCAGTACAAAAATCAACGCCACTTTAATCAGCATCGATAAGATCATTTCAATCGGGTGGAAGCGTGTGCCTGTCGTTACATCAATATCCAAGTCTGCATGATGAACACGATGAAGTTTCCAAAGCAGGGGAATACGGTGGAACACGAGATGTTGCGTGTAAATGGCAAGGTCTAACAACACGACACAGAGAAACACGGTGACTTCAAAAGGAAGCATGATGTTATTAAACAGACCCCATTGGTTTTGTTCAGCAATCAGCGCCGCTTCAAACGCTGCAACAGGGATTAATGTTGCCAACAAAATGCTATTAACCGCCATCAATGAGAAGTTATTTCCCCAACGAAACCACTTGTTTTGAGTCAGTGTTTTTCTAGGAGCACGGTACTCCCACAGCGCACACAAGATGAAAGCGGTGATAAAACAAACAAGGCGAAGTAGCGATGGGTCCTGCATAAGAATTCCTCCTATCATTATCAAGCCACTGTAAGTACAATCGTGCCACTTTTCTAGTTCTATCTGTCGTTATTGTCCATGAGAATTCACGCTTTCCACCGTTTATACCAACACCGTTTATCTCTTTCCACCAAACCGTTTAACGCGCGCGGATGTAAAGTGGTTCGGTGTGAGTACTGCAAAATCAAACAAGACAGCTGTATCTGTGAGCACCAACCGAACATAGATACGAACGTCGCGACCATGTTGATCTTGTCAGACAACGAAATCTTAAAGCCAAGTAACACCGGCCGTTTGATTGTGGACACAGTGAAAGACAGCCATGTTTATCTTTGGCATCGAACTGAGCCCAATGTAGAGATGTTGGATGTTCTGAAAGACGAGAAATACCAGCCTGTGATTGTGTTCCCGGAAGACTATACCGATGACAAATCGCGAGTGGTTCAAGATCTGCCAAAAATGCGTGATCCAAATAAAAAGCTGTTGTTGATTTTCATCGACGGTAGCTGGCGTGAAGCAAGACGTATTTTCAGACGCTCGGAATACCTTCAAGATCTACCTGTGTTATCGATTGAGCCTGAATCGGTTTCTCAATACATGATGCGTAAGTCAGATAACGATCAACACCTTTCAACAGCAGAAGTGGCGAGCCTGGTATTAAAACAAGCAGGTGAAGAGCAAGGCGCAAAGACTTTACAACTTTGGTTTGAAGCATTTCGCGAAAGCTACATGCTAAGCAAGACGCGTTATAAGTCGGATCCGACCAAACCTAGCCTGAACGCTTTCATAGAGCACACTAAAAGTGAGACTTCACTCTAACCTTTAACCGCTTTGTGCTGACTTGTTGTTCAAACAGACTCGAACACGAGATAAGTTTGTTATCTATCACGGTTTGTAGGGGGAGTGTTATGGATAATGTTCCTCAGTTGTTTTATTTAAAGAATTTATTTGCCCGAATTTAGGGAAAAATTGGAGAGATTTCATGTATTACGGCTTCGATGTTGGCGGCACAAAAATTGAGTTTGGTGCATTCAACGAGAAACTTGAGCGAGTAGCAACAGAGCGTGTTCCAACACCAACAGACGATTATCAGTTACTGCTTGATACAATTGCTGGTTTGGTAAAAAAGTACGATAGCGAATTCTCTTGCGAAGGCAAAATTGGCCTTGGTCTTCCTGGCATGGAAAACGCAGACGACGGCACAATGCTTGTTGTTAACGTACCAGCTTCAACAGGTAAGCCACTACGTAAAGATTTAGAAGCGCTTATTGGTCGTAGTGTAAAAATTGAGAACGACGCAAACTGTTTTGCGCTTTCAGAAGCGTGGGATGATGAGCTTAAAGATGAACCATCAGTTGCTGGCCTAATTCTAGGTACTGGCTTCGGTGGTGGTTTAGTTTACGAAGGTAAAGTTTTCTCTGGTCGTAACCACGTTGCAGGTGAGCTTGGCCATATGCGCCTTCCTATCGATGCATGGTTCCACCTTGGCGACAACGCACCGCTACTAGGCTGTGGTTGTGGCAAGAAAGGTTGTCTAGACAGCTACCTATCTGGTCGTGGATTTGAGTTGATTTACGAGCACTACTTCGGTGAGAAGAAGAAAGCGATTGAGATCATCCAAGCATACAATGAAAGTGAAGCAAAAGCTGCAGAGCACGTTGATCGCTTCATGGAGCTATTGGCTATCTGTTTCGCGAACCTGTTTACAGGTCTTGACCCACACGTTGTTGCACTGGGCGGCGGTCTTTCAAACTTTGAACTGATCTACGAAGAGATGCCAAAGCGTGTGCCTAAATACCTGCTGTCTGTAGCGAAGTGTCCTAAAATCATTAAAGCAAAACACGGTGATTCAGGCGGCGTTCGTGGTGCTGCATTCCTTAACATTAAGTAATCGCGACTTAACGTTAAGCTAGCTAAGGTTAGATAGTTAAAAAGCATAAATAAAAATGCCGCAATCTCGAAAGAGGCTGCGGCATTTTTTATTGTTTGGTGTTTTCGTTTAGTTAGCTCTTAGCTCTAACTACAAACGAAAAGCGACCTGTAAAGAAAAGAGCAAGAGCCAGAGGGCTTACTTCTTCTTTTTACCAACACCAAGGTTGTCTTTTTGCTTCAACGTAAGCTTAGTAAAGCCAAGCTTGCGGAAGTAGTTGTCTTGGTAGTTGCGAACCGCTTTAGTATCAGAAATCAACTCAAGCTGTTGCTCAGTTTTTAGATACTCAGAGATGTCGATGCCTTCCGCTGCAGCAACAGCTTCTTGGATCGTGCGGTGTTCTTGTTTTGAAAACAGTAACTCTTTGTCTTCGTCTTTGTAAGTGTACAGAATGGTACGAGCCATGGTGCTCTCCAATAGAATTATTACTTTGCGCGCACTCTACATAAAAACCGTACGTGGCTCAAGGTAATGGTAATAAATCTTAAGATTATCGTGATAAACGTTTAGCGTAATTTAAGCTATTTGTCTTTTAGGAAACGAACAAGTTGTTTTTCACCAAACGAAAATAACAAAAAGCCCCTTAAAATTGAAAAATCAATATAGGGGCTTCGTCTATGTCTTGGCGAAGATCTTCCAAATCAACTAAAAAGCAGCTAAGTCAATTTAGGTAATTGCTTTGAGTTAAACGCGACCTTGTAGAGGAATGATCGTCACTGTCTCGCCAACTTTAACGGTATCAACCGCTGGTGAGATTTCGATTAAACAGTTTGCTTCACTCATTGAACGCAGAATACCTGAACCTTGCTTACCTGTCGTTTTCACTTCAAGCACACCTGATTCATTCATCGAGAACACGCCTCGGCTGAACTCAGTACGACCTTGGCGCGAACGTAACTGTTCAGTTGCTACTGCGTTTGCTTTTACCGGAGTCCAATTGGTTTGACCTTGAAGCTTGCGGATCGCTGGCTCAACAAAGTTAATGAACGACACCATTACTGCAACTGGGTTACCCGGCAGCCCAAAGAAAGGTTTGTTTTCGATTTTACCGTAAGCCAATGGGCGACCTGGGCGCATGTTGATACGCCAAAAGTTGATTTCACCCAGCTTATCTAACGCAAGCTTGATGTAATCCGCATCACCAACAGACACACCACCAGAAGTCAGAACCATATCGGTTTCAAGCGACGCAGAGTGCAGCACATTCATCATCTTTTGTTCGTCATCTTCAATGATGCCGTAATCGACGATGTCACAGCCAAGCTTTTGAAGCATGCCGATAATAGTAAAACGGTTCGAATCGTAGATAGAGTTTGGTTTTTGCTCGCTACCCGGAGCTTGAACTTCGTCACCCGTAGAGAACACGCCCACTTTCACTTTACGCAGAACAGGGCAGGTACCAAAACCTAACGATGCCATCATGCCCATTTCTGGCGCTTCGATTCGTGTGCCTCGCGTAAAGACAGGTTGGCCAATTTCTAGATCTTCACCCGCCATACGGACATTTTGTCCAACCGAGATTTTCGCGTCAGGGAAGCTAACCTTGTCACCTTCCTGAACAGCTTGCTCACGCATCACAACAACATCAACGCCTTCTGGCATTGGCGCACCTGTCATGATCTTAACGGCTTCACCTTGTTGAACGATTTTGCCGTAGCTATGTCCAGCCATGACTTCAGCAACAACGCGGTAGCTATCTAGATCTAAATCTTCACTACGAATGGCGTAGCCGTCCATTGCAGAGTTAGTGTTCTGAGGCACGTTGATTGGCGAGATAACATCTTCAGCCAGAACACGGCCATAGCCTTGCTCTAAGGAAACAGATTCCGTCAAATCTAGAGCATCAATGCTATCAACAATTTTTTGCTGACCTTGAGTAACCGTTAGGCCGGCTGGAGAGAAAGAGTCGCAACACACAACTGGCGTGTTGTCTTTTGAAGATGCACATGAAGCGACTTTATCTTTTTTCGAAGTAGAGTCGAACGATTGAGCGTATTCAATGATGAAATCACGAATTGCTTCTAAGTCGCTGATCGCCATTTGCGGCAGGTCAGATTCAACTTTGCTGTCTGCGGCGATAGCAATAATGTTGTCATCGTTTGGATAAAGCCAAGGTTTACCCACTTCGTCGCGGTGAAGCTCAATCTTAGGGAAGGCGATGTTCTTGCAGCCTTCAACCAGAATTAAGTCCAACGTGTTGGAATTGAAACGTGTAAGCAGGTAATCAAAGTCCGCTTCGGCTTCTGGCGTTTCTGTCATCATGACATGACGGTTACGAGAGCTGATCAACATTTGATTCGCGCCTGCTTTGCGTAGGCGGTAGCTGTCTTTACCCGGCTTATCGACATCGAAATCATGGTGAGCGTGTTTAAGAGCGCCAACTTTTAAACCTGCGTCGGTTAACAAAGGTAACAAGGCTTCAAGTACGGTCGTTTTGCCTGTACCGCTATAAGCAGCAAAGCCCAATAGAGGAAGGTTAGGGCGTTGTTTTGAATCTTTCATTATTGAAGCGTTCCGAATTGGGTGAGTTCTTCTGGCGTGTTGAGATTGACAAAGCAGTTAGGAGAATCGCTAAAATCAACGTATTCGGTAACACACTCTTTGTATAGCAAGATGATTTTACGATCACCACGTTCTAAAAACGCTTCTAACTTTGGCAGAACACGTTTGTGGAATAGGGTGAATACAGGTTGCTTAAATTCGCCATCATGAGCGACAAGAATGTCACTGTCTTCTTTAACCGCAGAACAAAAGCGCTCAACAAGGTCGTCACTGATTTGTGGGCTGTCGCAAGGAACAAAGCCAACCCAGTCGGTGCTAGCGTTTTTAAGGCCTGCATGTATGCCACCCAGCGGACCTGGGTAGTCAGGGAAAAAATCGGAAACAACCGGAGCAAATGCTTGGTAACTGTCTAAGTTACGATTGGCATTGATAGTGATGCTGACATCTTGTTGTGACAGCTTGTTTATAACATATTGAATAAGCGGAGAACCGTTGAGCTCAACGAGTCCTTTATCTTTTCCGCTCATACGGCTGGCCTGTCCGCCAGCCAAAATAACCCAACTAGTTTGCGTTGGAAGCAGCATAAATATTCTCTTGTGCTTTATCTTTCTGAATAACTTGCAGAAGCGGGGATTCGGTCAAAGTATTGTCTTTAATCCACCACTGCTTCTTACATAAATCGGTTAACGCGTTAGTTTGGTGACTGGTAATGACTAAACTCGCGCCTCTCTGAAGAAGATCTTCGGCCATAATCACCAATCTTTCAATAGATTCTTTGTCTAAAGAAGCACTTGGTTCATCCATAAGCAAGATTGAAGGCTTAAGAATCCAAGCTCGAGCCATTGCTACGCGTTGACGCTCCCCCCCAGACAACACAGAGATGTGCTCATCTGCCAGGGTTTCTAAACCTACCATTCTCAATGCATTAATTATTTGAGCTCGCTTATCTTTTTGGCTCTCTTTGTTAAAGCGAATGCCATAAGCGACATTTTGGTACACCGAGCCATCAAAAAGATAGGGGGTTTGATGCAGGTAGATGATGTCTTTGAATTTGAGTCGAGGGAATAATCTTTGTTGCCAGCTCTGTGTTGGAGACTGAATGCGTCCAGAACTTGGCTGAATTAATCCAGACAAGATTTTTAGTAGGGTCGTTTTACCAACACCATTGTCTCCTTTGAGATAAATGGCATCGTTGGGGCCGATCGACAATTCGGGAATGTGGAACAAAACACGCTCTTTGTAGCGCATTGAAATTTGCTGCGTTGTTATTTTTATACTCATGACAGCGTTCCTAAGTTCTTAAATAGCCTTTTCCCCTCACACTGGAAAGGAAAAAGTTGAGGGCCAATGCCAATGCTAATAACACCATACCGAGGGCAACACCTTGAGCGAATGCTCCTTTGTGGCTTTCCATAGCGATAGCTGTTGGGATGTTTCTTGTCATCCCCATAATGTTGCCACCGACCATCATTGAACAACCGACTTCAGTAACGATACGAGAGAAGGCTGCAATGGTTGCGGCCAATAGAGGAAAACGTGTTTCCCAAATCAAGGTACACGCCACACGTGTCGTTGATACACCAAGCGTACGCGCTGTTTCTACTGCTCGGCGATCACTGGCCTGCAGAGCACCGTGCATCATCGCGACTAGGATAGGGAAACAGATCAGCATCTGACCTAAAATCATCGCCTTCTGGGTAAACAGCAATTGCCAATCACCTAGCGGGCCAGAGCGAGAAAGCATCATGTACATCAACAAACCAATAACCACAGTAGGGATCGCTTGCAGGGTATTGATCACCGAAAGCAGAGCCCACTTTCCGGGGAACTCGGTATAAGCCAATAAGAAAGCCATAAGGATTGCAGGAACAATCACTAATGAGATGGCGGACAAAGACACACTGAAGGATACCGCGACGATCTGCCACAATTCGTGGTCAAAGCTCACCAGTAGATTCATTGCATCAATCGTTGTTTGCCATAGGGTCATGAAGTATCTCGTGTGAATCGATAATAGGTTTTTATCGGTAATGACTGATGTTAATCATAGCTGACACAATATATTTGAGCCTGTATTGGCCAGCTATTGTTTTTAAGCGTGCTCATTAACTGAATTTAGTTAAGTGTAGTGTTTGTTGGTTTTGACGACATCTTCAACGCTACGCTTTAATTACAACCAACGACTTATTACTTAGAGCATACTATTCTGCGCTTGCAACAAACAGTTGTTTGCCGTGCAGTTTAAAGTCGTTAATCAGTTTCTGACCTTTAGGATTAACCAACCAATCACTGAATACTTTCGCTGCTTGGTAGTTAATGCTTGGGTAGCGCTCAGGGTTAACGAGAATCACTTGGTAAGGGTTGAAGAGGTTCTTATCACCTTGGAAAAGGATTTTAAGATCCAGTTTGTTTTGGTAAGCCAACCACGTACCACGGTCTGTCATGGTGTAGCCTTGCATTTCAGACGCCATGTTCAGAGTTGGGCCCATACCTTGACCAACACTGCGGTAGCCTCCAAAGTTTGGTTCGATTTTAGTTTGTGCCCAAATACCCATCTCTTTCTTATGAGTACCAGAGTCGTCGCCACGAGACACAAACGTCACGTTATTAGTCGCGATCGCTTTGAACACATCTGCCACTGCTTTTTGAGATTCAATTTTTGCAGGGTCGCTTTGTGGGCCAACGATGACAAAGTCGTTATACATCAGCTTACGAGGTAAAACGCCGTAACCTTTTTCTACGAAATTCGCTTCAGCCTTTGGTGCGTGAGTCATCACCAAATCCACGTCACCATTTTCACCCATGCGAAGTGATTTACCTGTACCCGCAGCCAGAACATCTACTTTGATGCCAGAATCTTTTTCGAACTCAGGCAGTAGGTAGTCCAGTAGACCAGAGTGATAAGTGCTTGTGGTTGTCGCCAACTTGATATGAGTGGTGTCTTCCGCACTGCTAGCCGTGTAACTGACGATAGATAGAGCTGCAATAGTTAAGGGAATTGCTTTCATTATTATTATGTCCATTCTGTTATAAATGAATGACATGCCTTCAGATTTAAAGGGCTCAAAGAAGGGCATGTGCATAAGACGCTAATTGTTGTAATTAGAAATCTACACCTTACAAGCAATCTTAATGCCAATAAATAATGCATCAGATCTCATTAAATTGCTGTTATTTCGGACAACACTGCGCCATTTACCCCGTTAAAATGAATCAAAACATGAGCTAGGACAAAATGTCGCACATTGTCCCTGTTGGACAAAAGGTTAATTGGTACACTCTGTCCCAACCTTCCTCACCGGCTAATCATTATGTCTTTACCTAGTTCATCTGCATCCAATCTCAACCCGAACACATTGACTCAGTATCAGGCGTTTTCCGTTTTGGTCGTCGATGATGAGTTGGGTATGCAGGCTATCTTAAAGAAAGCACTAGGTAAGTTCTTTGGCAAGGTGTCGAGTGCAGGGTCGGTTGAAGAGGCTGAAACGCTGCGTTCGAGTGAACATTTTGATCTGATTGTCCTTGATATCAACTTACCAGGTCGCTCTGGTATTGAGTGGGAAGAGGCGTTTAACGACAACGACAAACGCGCCGATGTGATTTTCATGACGGGTTATGCCGATCTAGAGATGACCATATCTGCACTTAAGCTTGGTGCTTCAGATTTTATTCTTAAGCCCTTCAACCTAGAACAGATGATACAAGCCGTTCTGCGTTGTATGGACAAGCGGCTTGACCAAAGAATGCAGTACGCGTTGAAGCGTGATGTTAGCCGTCATATCAAGACCGAATTGATCGGCAATTCAGACAAAACCAAACAGCTTAAACTGCTTATCAGTCAATTTGCACCATCTCGAGCTTCCGTTTTGATAGAAGGCGAGTCGGGTACAGGTAAAGAGTTGGTTGCGCGTGGTGTACATGAAGCCAGTAAACGTACTGGACCATTTGTGCCAATTAACTGTGGCGCGATTGCTCCAGAGCTTCTAGAAAGTGAACTGTTTGGACACACCTCTGGCGCATTTACCGGTGCGAAGAAAAACCGTGAAGGCCTTTTCCGAGTCGCAAGTGGTGGCACCTTGTTCCTTGATGAAATCGGTGAAATGCCGCTGCCAATGCAAGCAGCGCTACTACGTGTGTTAGAACAAAGAACCATTCGTCCTGTTGGTAGTGAGAAAGAGATCTCTGTGGATGTACGCGTTGTAGCGGCGACCAACCGAAACCTTCAGGAAGAGGTCGATAAAGGGCACTTCCGTCGCGATCTATTCTACCGACTTAATGTACTTAAGATTGATGTAGTGCCATTGAGAGAGCGTCCATCAGATTTAATTGAGCTTGTTCCATATTTTACTCGTCTTTTATCAAGTGAGCTTGGGATGCCTGTTCCAAATTGGGCACATGAAGATATATTGGCCATGAACGAATACGAATGGCCAGGGAATATTCGTGAGCTTAAAAACTTAGTCGAACGATGCATTCTTTTAGACAAGCCACCAGCACACTACTGGCGCGAGATTAATAGCGATCCTGTACCGGCTAATATTTCAGTGACGGTGTCACATGGAGCAGAAATGCCAAACTTGAATAATGCAGATGTTGCCGAGGGTTACCCAAACACTTGGACACTCAAAGAAGTGGAAAAATCTCATATAGAACAGCTTGTTAGTTTCCATGATGGTAATAAGTCGGCTGCTGCGAGAGATCTTGGCGTGGCACGTAAAACGCTAGAGCGTAAATACAAAGATTGGAACACAGAAGGCTCTGAATATGCCGATTAGACGTCATTGGTGGTCAAAGTGGACGTTCCGATTCAAAACCATGGTGCGTTACCGCTTATTGTTCCTAACATCTGCTCCGATCATTCTGACTTTATGTGCACTTGTCGCTATCACATTGTATTGGTCTGTTCATTACACGTGGCAGGGCGCTTTGATTGATGTCGATGAGCGTTTAGATGTTGCCGACAACAGTATCCACCTAATTCAAAATCAGCAAGCATACAACGTTCGAGCGTTTGCCGAGTCTTATAACTTTCAAACCAAACTGGCGAGCGATCTTTCACACGAAGAGCTAACGAGATGGGTGTCTGAAAACAAATCTCGTTATGAACTCGACTTTCTACGCTGGCGCAGTGTCGAGAGTATGGCTAAGAAACTCGAATATCTAAATTTGACTCACAAGTCTTCGTTTTTCAGCGTGTTAAGCCGTAACGAACTCAACTACCTCGATAGTGACCTCGCTAAAAAAGCGGAAGTTCCGATGCTCAATGGGCAAGAAGTTGAGACTCGCGGACTGGTAAGCCGAACCGTTGTATCCATAAAAGATGAACGTGATCATGTGATTGGTTTTCTAGATGGCGGGATCTTACTTAATAACAGTACTCAACTAGTCGACCAAATTAGTAATCTTATCTACCCAAAAAGAGAAGGCTTTAATCGTCATATAGGCACGGTCACGGTCTTCCTCGATGACCTTCGCGTCAGTACCAATGTACCTTTAAGCAGTGAAGAACAAGCTGGGCGCGCAATTGGTACTCGTGTTTCTAATGAGGTTCACTCAAAAGTTTTAAATGAAGGTAAAGAGTGGCTAGATCGAGCGTATGTTTACGATGCTTGGTACATCACGGCTTATCAACCAATCCATGACCAGTTCGATAACGTGATTGGTATGCTTTACACCGGTTATTTGATTTGGCCGCTGATAGAAACGTACCTGACCAACCTTGGTGAAATTAGCATTACCATTGTGTTGCTGTTATTGGTATCAGGTTTGATCGTTCACCGTGGTGCGCGTGATCTTTTCAATCCAATAGAACGCATCCACAAGGTCGTCAAGCTAGTCCAGATGGGGCAAGACAAGCGCATTGGCACGTTAGGTTTGGATGATCAACACGAACTTACACTGCTCGCTAAACAGTTCGACAAGATGCTAGATTTGCTCCACGAACGTAATCAAGAGATTCAACAAGCTGCGTCTGAACTTGAATGTAAGGTTCACTCTCGTACCGCGAGTTTAAAAGAGAAAACTGAAGAGCTCGAATTGCACATCAAACTACTTAATCAAGCCAGAGATAAGCTGGTGGTCAATGAGAAATTAGCCGCATTAGGTGAATTAACGGCAGGCATTGCTCATGAGATCAATAACCCAACTGCAGTGATTCTTGGCAATGTAGAATTGATGAAGTTTGAACTAGGCGATGACGTGAGCCGTGTAGACGAAGAAGTCCACGCCATCATGGAGCAGATAGACCGAATTCGAAACATAACGCGAAGCCTGCTTCAATACAGCCGTCACGGCGGCGTGCAAGATGAAATTACGTGGCAACATATCAATCCAATTGTCGATGAAAGTATTACGCTCGTAAAAACAGGGGCGAAAAAGAAAGGCATTGTGTATGTCTCGAAATTGAATGCTAGAACCTCAGTCGAAGTCAACCGCAACCAATTGCTACAGATTCTGGTTAACCTACAAATGAATGCGATTCATGCGATGGAAGGACAAGGTACGTTAACCATCTCGAGTGAAGACTGGGTTGAAAGCGGCGTGTCTCATGGGGCGATTGTTCATGTGGAAGATGAAGGTTGCGGTATCAAGGAAGAGCAGCTGAAACGCATTTTCTCGCCTTTCTACACGACCAAGCGAGATGGTACAGGCTTAGGCTTATCCGTTTCTCAAAGTATCTTGAGCCAAACGGGCGGTGAGATACGTGTTGAATCCGAAGTAGGTAAAGGAAGTCGATTTAGTATCTACCTTCAACAAAAAGCCACGCCTCAATTGCTAGTATCAAATCTATAAGCTCTAACAGCCAATTCACCGATATTATCACCCGATAATATTTCTAACGCGCTTGGGCTATTACACGAACGTTTTAGCCCAAGCACGAAGATTCCGCACTACTAATCTATCGCCAGCCAAATCTCAACCTCCGCCTGTTTGACGTACACCTCTTTTTAGTTATGTAACACGGTGTATATCCTTCGATCTTGATGCATATCATCTGAACTGTACGAATTTTTGATAACTTGGTCGAAAATCCATAATCAAAACAAATAATAAAGTCAGTCAGCTATGAAATTAAGTAACCTATCTATCAAATTAAAGCTCGTCTCCATCGTCATTTTATCGGTCGTTCTACTGGTAATGGCATCCACCTTTAATTTAATGCAACAGCGTGCTAGTTCGATGGAAGAGCGGCAAGATAAACTCAGCGCTCAAGTTGAAACCGCGGTAAGTTTGGCAAACTACTATTACAGCCAACGCAGTGTGCTGGGTGAAGAGGTCGCAAAGGATCGTGCGCTACAAGCCATCAAAACGCTTCGTTATGACAACACTAATTACTTCTGGATTCTAAACCAGCAGCTCAACATCATTAGTCATCCGTTAAAACCAGAGCTTGATGGCACTAATGCCGGAAACCTTAGAGATGGAGCAGGTAAGCATCACTGGCGCGAGATGGTCACCATTTCTCGCACTCCTGAAGAGAAAGGCTTTCTTGATTACCAATGGATGAGCCCGCAAGGTGAACTCAAAGACAAGATCTCATACGTTCAGTTGTTTCCAGAATGGAACTGGGTGATTGGCTCTGGAATCTTAGTCGCGGATATCCAAGAGGCGTTCTATGCCTTAGCTATTAAGGAAGGGATGGTAGCGGTTGTTTTATCTGGCTTACTGTTCGCTATGGGTTACGCGATTTCCAACAACATCCTTGTGCCACTGAATAAGCTTATCGATAACACCCATAAGATTGCCGATGGCGACCTTCGTGTGCGCATGAACATGACTCGTAAAGATGAGCTTGGTGATATGAGCCACCAGATAGATACCATGCTCGATAAACTACAAACGACGCTTCGGACTGCCAATGAGTCAGCGGACTTATCGAGCAACATGGCAAGTCACATCGCGCAAGCCAGTGAAGAGGCCGCAACCAGTGTTAACGCTCAACATGCGCAGCTGGAATTACTGTCTACTGCGATGACTGAAATGAGTGCGACTATCTCAGATGTTGCAGTGAATGCAGAGAACACGGCCGCTAGTACTAATAAGGTGGTCGATCATGCAAACCAGAACGATCAAAACATGCAGGTCACTTCTACAACCATTTCTCAGGTTTCTGATAACATTTCAACCGCGAACAACTTAGTTAGAGATCTGCAATCAGGCGTTACTGAAATAAGCCAAGTTGTCGGTGTGATTCGTGATGTATCAGAACAAACGAACTTGTTAGCGCTTAATGCGGCAATAGAAGCAGCTCGAGCGGGAGAGCAAGGCAGAGGATTTGCAGTTGTGGCAGATGAAGTCCGTAACCTAGCGAGCCGCACTCAGAATTCAACCAATGAAGTGCAATCCACAATTGAGAAACTGACTCAGCAAGCAGAGCGCACCTTTAAAGCAATGCAAAGCAGTAACGAGAAGGTTGACCACAGCGTTGTCGCGTCTAACGAAACACGCCAACAACTGGATGTAATTGTGAATGAACTGCACAACGCTAACGACATGGTGGCTCAGATTGCCGCAGCGTCGGAACAACAAAGCACAGTCGCAACGGAAATGAGTGAAAGTGTTACTGGTATTCATTTAGCCGCGAATGAGGTTCTGCAGGCATCGCAATCGCTCGCAGAAGACAGTCAGAAAATGGCCAATACCACAGAGCATCTAACAGAACAGTTGAAGTACTTTAAGGTATAAACCCCAAAGCACTTAGCGTTAACACAGATAACACCACATAAAAAAACACCTCCGTACTCGAGATAAGTTCGGAGGTGTTTTCGTTTGTCGCTGACTAGGAGATTAATTTACTCTCCTAGCGTTAGACCAAGTTCGATCAATGCGCTGCCACTGAAATCTTCGGTGGGTTGATGTTGTGCTTCTTAAACTCTTTCATCACACGCAGGGTAATGTCGGTTTCAAACAACTTTTCATACGCGGTGTCCACCACATAAGCCTTACACGTCAACTGTATCGCAAGGTAGTTATCGGTAATCGTCTGTTTAACCAAAACCGTGACAGGCTTCGGTAAGTGGATGTAACGACTCGAAGACGCAGCTTCTTGAATTAAGTCACGGGCTAGGGTGATGTCTTCATTCATGCCGACGTAGAACGGAATCACCACCTGCATGTCCAACGCACCGTAGTTACCACTGGTCGTCACTTCATTTAAGAACTTGTTATTCGGAATGGTAATGATGTCGTCATTCAATGTTCTCATTCGTACCGAACGCAAACCGATAGTGATAATGTCGCCATAGTTACCCTCAAACGTGACACGGTCACCAACTTGAAAGGGTCTATCAATCATCACCGTGATACCGGCGATGAATGAAGCAGCCAAGTCTTTAAGCGCAAAGCCTACCGACACGGCGAGGGTGCCACCAATCAAGGCCAGTATTTGGTCGTTGATTCTAAAGCTCATCATGAACACGATGAGACCGGTGCTCACATAGATGAAGAACTGAGTAAACGACTGCAGTTTTTGTAGTAGCATTCGATATTGCACGAACTGACTACCAAAGCTGGTCACTAACGAGTTGATGAACTTAAGCAGCAACCACATCGCAGCGATAACGATCATGGAGAAGAACACGCCGCTCCATCGCACAAGGCTCGCAATTTTAGAGATGTTTTCTACGTTAGCTAACTCTTCCGTCGCAAAGGTCGGGAAACTGACAGCACCTGCCAAGCCAACAAATAGTAGGATAAATAACTTCTTCATTTTACTTCACCAGTAGATGTTGACGGTCGAGAACGTTCGTAATATGGCGGAACCAGTGCTCAGAAATCCGAGCCTTTTCTTCATGCCAACCAATATAACCACGGCTTTCAAAGTAACGCAGAATCCCCGTTATCTCTGCCGTGCTCAGCTGTGTACATTCAGACAACACTTCCGGAGAAGCGATTTCCAGTTGAACGATAGAACGAAGTACAGCCAGCATAGGTTTCGGCATATTTTCCAGCTCCTGGGCTTCAGGAACATGGAACAGACGCACCACTGCTTGATCTGTCTCTTTGTTTCGGTTCAAAGAGAGTCGGAAGAAACGCAGCGCAACGGTAGGGTTGCCATCAGAGTAGTGCCACAAAATTCGATAGAAACCTTGGCGTGCACGTTCTTCTTCACTCATATCATCTTGGTCCCATTGCTTAGGGACTACTAAACCATCAAAAGACAACGGCTTCTCAAGCTCCGTATTGATACGGCTATTTAGAAGTTCACCCACTTGTTTCTCTGTCCAACGCGGAAGGAAACACACCAAGTCAAACAGCAAACGTTCGCCACGCGCTCTATCCACAAATCGCCAGCTTGATTTGGCGATCGATATCACGACACGGTGGTTCTTTTTAGAACGACGCAGAAGGTTGGTCAAACGAATCAAATCAGACAGGCCACCGACCATTGGTTGCACCAGTCGTTGTGCGTTATCAATCGCGATAAGGTAAGTGGTATTGCTCTTACGAAGATGCGCTAATATTTGAATTTCAGTCGCTTCTTCGTCCAAGCCAATGCTCACGGCTAAATGCGCTAAAAGCTCTTGGTAACCCGCATAAGGGCAACTCACGTATACAGGCTCAGCGTTAGAGACTTTGTGCAGTAAGGTATATAGCAGCGTTGTCGCGCCGACACCACGTTCGCCAGACACAATACAGATAGCCGGGCTGTCTGACATTAAGTAGCGTGATAACTGCTTAATTTCATCTCCCGCGTAATCTATCAACGTACTGTCGATATTACCCGGAAGAATGTATTCATAGGTTTGATCGCCTTTGATTCGAACCAAGTTTTGCTGATTCTTATCAAGGTCAGACTGTTTAGCAACTTCAATTCTAAATAGATAAGCTAAGGCCTGGCTAAACAAAGTGTAATTGGATAGCAGGGCCATAATTCGATGTTGAAAGTTGTAAACACTCAACCACACGATGCCAATGGCCGTCGCCAATATATTAAGTAAGAAGGTATCCTTGCGGTTTACTGCCCAATTCACCCAAACCGGACGATCAGAGATGTGTTGCAACGTATCGAAGACCTTCGCTCTCCATAGTCTGAGAACTGAGATCGTGACCAGCACAAACCAAAAAAACAGAGCGCTGTAAATCCAGCTGTAAATCGTACCTTTTCCTAGCGTAATACTTGATATCTGGAGAATCACACCCGCAACGATGAAGCTCCACACGTAACGACGAATAGTCGATAGGCGTAGTGCTATCACTTCTTGATTTGATGTACGACCTAAACGGTAGGCAAATTCCAAAATAAAGCTGATGGCAATCGAACCACCTAGAATCCACCAAGTGAAGATCTCCAGGAAAATCAAATGTTGAAGACTAGGGATACTAGAAAGCACTCTCAATGACAATGTGATGGCAATTAGCCAAGCAATCGCACGATCAGCGCGGCTGATATACCAAATCACGCGAACCAGAAAAGGAGGGTTCGTTTTCGCTTCAAGAAAGTTAATTCGAAACAGTTCAATCAAGCGGGTGCTGTTGGCAAGCCACCACACTAAACCGAAGTAGATGAATAACACTTTTAGTGAGGCACCAATCACTGGCACTGGCGAAATAAAGATGTCTTTAACAAGCGCTTTAAAGCTACGAATTTGGAAATAAACAAGATACTCAATATTGAGTTTGGTCAATTCCCACTCTTGCTTAAACTGGGTCACACCATAGGGACCAAAACCGGTTAAACGCTCTTTGTTTGCAGAGTTGGTCTGCTCTAAAAGATGCTGTTTACTTACGTTCAAGCTATTCAGCGTGACGTAACTGGTTTGAACGGCAAACCATTGATCGGCGTCGCTGTTATCTCTGTAAGCTTTTATCTGTTGCTCGAAGGTTTGGATTTCCTGCTTTTGAACTCGCAGAACTTCGGCAAGCAGAATATTGACTTGGCGTCTGTCCGACGGCTCCATAAAGAGAGGATCGGGTAACGAATCAATTCGATCATCGAGGTCAACAGCAGAATCGGATACCTGCGGCTGAGATTGTAAGTCATATTCCAAGTTGGCATGACTAGGCCATGAGAGAATGGCCAACGTGAGGATTAAGAAGCGCGATAGTGAACGCATAAAAGTCTCTTAGAATTATGAGGTTAGGATTACTATAGTTAGATAATCTGACTTTGTGAAATCCAACCCCGTATCGGGGGCGAGTACTTTATTCCTGTTTCGATCGATTTTGTCATGAAATTGTCAGGGATTAGGCTAGTCTTGGCTATGTCTGTTGCTGCTTTGATCAGGGTGGCTTTGACTGTGACCAATCAGCATACGATATATTCAATGGTTGGCATGATTTGGGACGTTATATACCACCCATTATGGGGCGCTGTTCGATATTTTGTTTTTCCTGAAAATCGACGGCTTTTCGGAGATAAATAGAAAATCAAAAATGTGAGTCAGCTCAAACTATGATTTGGCTAGGTTATCACTCACTTAATGGCCAGTAATTGCAATCAATACTTGCAGTTAAAGCCCTGAACAAGTAACGTTGCGACGTTTTTCACATTAAGAAGGTAATGGCATTGATCTCCACAGCAAATATCACCCAACAATTCGGCGCTAAGCCACTTTTCGAAAATATTTCAGTTAAGTTCGGCGAAGGCAACCGCTACGGTTTAATCGGCGCGAATGGCTGTGGTAAATCGACGTTCATGAAGATCCTATCTGGTGAACTTGAGCCAAGTGCTGGTAACGTAAGCTACGATCCTAACGAGCGCGTTGCTAAGCTAAACCAAGACCAATTTGCTTACGAAGAATTCACGGTAATCGACACGGTTATCATGGGTCACAAAGAGCTTTGGGCTATTAAGCAAGAGCGTGACCGCATTTACTCTTTGCCAGAAATGAGCGAAGAAGACGGCATGAAAGTAGCCGACCTTGAAGTTCAGTTCGCTGAAATGGACGGCTACATGGCAGAAGCGAAAGCGGGTGAGCTTCTTCTTGCAGTAGGTATTGAAGAATCAATGCACTTCGGTCTGATGAGCGAAGTAGCACCGGGTTGGAAGCTTCGTGTTCTATTGTCTCAAGTACTGTTTGCAGACCCGCATATCATGCTTCTTGACGAACCAACGAACAACCTGGATATGGACACCATCAAGTGGTTGGAAGATACGCTAAACCAACGTAACTGCACAATGATCATCATTTCGCACGACCGTCACTTCCTAAACTCTGTTTGTACACACATGGCTGACCTTGATTACGGCGAACTTCGTCTATTCCCAGGTAACTATGATGAGTACATGACGGCAGCGACTCAAGCTCGTGAGCGTCTATTGTCTGACAACGCTAAGAAGAAAGCACAAATTGCTGAACTTCAAACGTTCGTATCTCGTTTCTCTGCTAACGCATCGAAAGCGAAGCAAGCAACGTCTCGTGCTAAGCAGATCGATAAAATCCAACTAGACGAAGTTAAAGCGTCTAGCCGTCAAAACCCATTCATCCGTTTCGAACAGTCTAAAGAGCTATTCCGTAACGCACTTGTGGTTGAAAACCTATCTCAAGGTTTTGAAGAAGACCTATACAACAAGTTCGACGGTATCTTCGAAGTAGGTGAGCGTGTTGCTATCATCGGTGAAAACGGTGTAGGTAAAACAACACTACTTAACACACTAGCTGGCGCACTAGAGCCACGCACTGGTGAGTACAAGTGGTCTGAAAACTCAAACATCGGTTACTACGCTCAAGATCACGCACATGACTTCGAACAAGACATGAACCTGTTTGATTGGATGAGCCAATGGCGCCAAGAAGGCGAAGACGAGCAAGTTGTTCGTGGCTTCCTAGGTCGTATGCTATTTGGTCAAGACGACATTAAGAAATCTGTAAAGGTTATCTCTGGTGGTGAGCAAGGTCGTATGCTTCTTGGTAAGATCATGATGCATAAACCAAACATCCTTCTAATGGATGAGCCAACGAACCACATGGATATGGAATCTATCGAAGCGCTTAACCTGGCTCTTGAGAACTACAAAGGCACATTGTTCTTCGTATCTCACGACCGTGTATTCGTAGACTCGCTTGCAACTCGTATCCTTGAAATCAAAGATGGCAAGATCAACGATTTCCGCGGCACTTACGCTGAGTTCTTGAAAGCACGCGGCTAATACCGTGTAGTGAGAGCTGATACGTAATAACACGTTAGTACGTATTCAAAATTAGAAAGGCCTCTATCTTAGCAATCAGATAGAGGCCTTTTGTTTTTCCATACCACACGAATCAACTAGCTTGCGCTAATCACTAATACTTAAACTGCGCGACAATCTTCTCTAGCTTCACACTCACACTCGAGACTTGTTCACTGCAACGTACCGACCCAGAAACCACAGTATAGGTGTCACTAGCAAGGTGAGCGATATCAGTAATGTTTCGGTCAATCTCAACAGAAACCATCGATTGCTCTTCAGACGCTGTTGAGATCTGGCTGTTTAAGTCGAACATCTCGCCAACTTGGAAGTGTATTCCTTCTATCGCATTCACCACGTCTTTGGTTTGGTTTTTCACCAACTCAGTTTGTTCTAAGCTTGCCGTCATCTTAGCGACGGTCTTGTCTATCCCAGTGGTTAAACCATGAATCGTGGATTCTATTTGATGAGTTGAATCGTTGGTCATTAGTGAAAGCTCTCGTACTTCGGATGCTACCACAGCGAAACCTCGTCCATGATCGCCAGCACGCGCCGCTTCAATCGCAGCATTAAGTGCCAATAGATTAGTTTGCTCAGCAATACCTTGAATGGTCGTCACCACCTGATTGATTTCACGGCTCTGTTCTTCAAGCTGAACGATGAGATCCTGAGACTCTGCAATGTTTTCTACTAAGACATTAATACTGTCGTTGGTTGATTGTGTCTTTTGTAGCGCTTGATGGGCATTTTCTTTGATCTTCTCGGCATTGGTTGCGGCATTTTCGATATTCGCCGTCACCTCATTACTCGTCATCACTAACTCGTTGACTGCCGTCGCTACCGATTCAGATTGCTGCTTTTGTTTCTCTGCATTGCTCATACTTTTAACTGCCGCTTCTTCAGAACTGCATGAACTGTCTGTCAGCACCGTCATCACGCCGGATAGCTCTTTGATGTTACTGTGCAGTTTATCGATGAAGGTATCGAACGAGTGGGCAAGTTGAGCGAGCTCGTCGTTACCTCTGGCGTTCATTCTGACGGTTAAATCTCCATCTCCATTTGCAATAGACTCCATCATCACGTTTATCGCTTTGATACGACCCAGGATGTTGCGACCGATGAACCCCAATAATAGAGAAAGCAGAGCGACGATAGCGGCACCAAACAGATGTAACATGTTTTGTGTGTTTTTAACTGCAGCTGTAATCGCTTGGCTTATCTCATTCTGCACTTCTTCAATGGCTTGTTCCGTTTGATGAACATTGCTACGTAAGGCGCCTCTAAGCCCCAACTCTGCAGACAAACCTAGATTGCTGTTAGCAACTAACAGAGTTTCAACCGCGGCCTTATATTCGGAATAGGCTTGTTCAGTCGCAATCGAAGTTTGGGAGTAGGGTTCAAACTCAACAAGAGCATTGGTTAACGCTGCATTCGTTTGGCTATTAATATGTGCGAGGTAATGGAAGTCTTTTTCGATCAACTCTAACAACGCAAGTTCCAGTGCCAAACTTGATTCTGATTCGATTGCTGATTTCAGCGCTGTTCTTTTTCCATCGAGGGTTGCGACAAAGCCTAAAGGTGGGGTTGTGCGTTCAATGTCGTTCACTTGATTGACGATCTGATGGAACTGTTTCTGGTACTGATGAAGGGTATCGGAGATTTTGGTCATTTGATCGGTAAGGTGAAGCTCGTGCGAGGTTAGAGTTTGGTTCAACGTCACCAATCTTTGATTCAATGTGTCGGCAGTTTTATCGAAACGCTCTGCGTATTTTTGATCGTGTCGAGACAAGAAGTCTTTCTCATGTCGCCTAAGCGTTAATAAATCGACTGAGCTTCTAAGGTTTTCGGTCGCAGCGAGCTCCAGTGATTCCAATTTGTTTAGGCTGAGCTGCTCGTAGATGGCATAGATAAAAACAGAAATAAACAGGGTGAGGTTGATTAAAATAAACTTACTGCGAATAGAAAGAGACAGCAAACGATGCTGAGGTTCCGATGGATTGTTCATGGTTAACTCCCTTTAAGCCAGTGACGTTGATATTCATATTTATTTTGTAATTAACAGATATATTAAAATGATGAATATGTAACTAATAGCCTATAGGGTTGTTAAAGCAAGGTCCGTTGATGGAGAAAGCTACTTAATCGATGATATGCACCAACTTAACTATTATTAACTTAGCCATTTGAGACGCCGACTTTGCTAGCGAAGACGGGGGTAAGCACGTGAGATTAGATGCGAAAAGAAAAAGTCCTCATTAACACTCATGTCAGCAATCTTTGAGATCACAGGCATCGCATTAAGTAAGGACTTTCAGTTATTTTAATTAGTTAGCTTACTATTTAGTTAACAGTTGCTACGCTCCGTTTTATCCGTTTTGATCATCGAGAAAATCGGTGTGCTCCAGCCATAGAGCATTAATGATTCCAAACGCGCAGGCTAGCAACACGCCAAGTACCCAACATAAATACCACATAGGTTATCCTCCTATTTCATCTTTAATTAATACAGTGACGAGCTGTTATCATGAATGTATTGACTGTCTAATCGACCGAACATTTTGTAGTAACACCAAATTGTGTAACCCAAAATAATTGGCACCACGATAACTGCCACAACCGAGATAATGCTCAGTGTTAACTCACTCGATGTTCCGTCCCACAGCGTTAAGCTATGCGATGGCATCAAGCTAGATGGCATGATCATTGGGAATAGAGCTACGCCCGCTGTCGTTATGATGCTTGCGATTGATAAGCTCGAAGAAGCAAAGGCTAAGCCAGCGCGGTTAAGTCGAGTCATCACTGCACAACTCAGCATTCCGATGATGCCTAGCGCAGGGATTCCCCAAAGTACCGGATAGTTTTCGTAGTTATGTAGCAGTAAGTCATCAAACTTCACTACATGTTTTAGCAATGGGTTTGAAACACCATCGGTCACAACTGGGCTAGTAATCAGGTAACCCGGAAGTGTATATGCGTATAGCCCACCAACAATAAACAGACCTACAGTCACAAGCGCCATACATACGATCACTTTCTGGGCACGTTGTTTTAAATCACCCGTCGTTTTCATCTGTAGGAATGCCGCGCCTTGCGTGACAACCATCGCCAAGCTCACCAAGCCACATAGTAGTGGGAAGGGCGTGAGTAGATCCCAGAAACCACCTTGGTATGACATCATTAGCAATTCGTTAAATTCAAACGGAACGCCAATCATCAAGTTACCGAAACCAACACCAAAGATAACCGGAGGAATGAAACCACTAACGATAAGAGCAATATCACAAGCTTTCTTCCATTGCGGGTTGTCGATCTTAGCTCGGTAATCCATACCGAGTGGTCTTAACCACAGGGTCGCCAACACGATAATCATGGCTAAATAGAACCCGGAGAACGCAGCCGCGTAGATTGCCGGCCATATCGCGAAGATCGCGCCACCCGCGGTCACCAACCACACTTGGTTACCGTCCCAGTGAGGGGCAATCGAGTTAATCATGATTCGTCGATCAACTTCTGACTTCCCTAAAACTGGGAGCAACGCCGCAACGCCCATGTCGAAACCATCGGTAATGATAAAACCGATCAACAACACACCAATAACTGCCCATGTAAACAGGCGAAGATTTTCGTAATCAAACATCTGAATTCCTTAATGAAGGTCGATAGTTTTATCTAGCTGACGCGGTGTGTTTTGCTCACCTGTAATGGCTAGATCTTGGTTTGATTGCTCATGATGATAGCGACCCGTCTTCAGTGCGCTCGGGCCCATTTTTGCAAACTTAACCATCAGGAACATTTCTACAATTAAGAACGCGGTGTAGAACAAGTAAACCAGGCCGATAGAGATCCACAGACTTGAAGCGGGTAGATTAGAAGCCGCCATATTGACTGGAAGGATTTCGCCAATTGCCCATGGTTGACGGCCATATTCCGCAACAAACCAACCCGCTTCACAAGCAATCCAAGGAAGTGGGATCGCACATATTGTTGCTTTCAGTAACCAACGATTGGTACCAATCTTACGGCGACAAATTTGTACGAATGAAAGACCAATGATGGCAAACATCAAGACGCCACACACCACCATGATGCGGAAGCTCCAGAATAGAGGGGCTACCGTTGGGATTGTGTCTTTGGCTGCTTGTTTGATCTGTTGTTCTGTTGCATCCACCACGTTATCGCTGTATTTCTTAACCAGTAAGCCATAACCTAGGTCATGTTTAACCGATTCAAAATCATCGATATTTTGTTGTGATTTATCACCAGAGCGTAGTTTTTCTAATAGTCCATAAGCCAAGATACCGCTGCGCACACGTTCTTCATTTTTTGCTAATAGATCATGAATCCCGACGACTGGCGTATCCAAAGAACGCGTTGCGATAATACCCATCACGTATGGGATCTTAATCGCGTAGTCCGTCTCCATGGTTTCTTGGTTTGGGAACCCGAACAATGTAAATGATGCAGGGGCTTCTTCGGTGTGCCATTCAGCTTCGATAGCCGCTAGCTTCACCTGTTGAACGTCTCCCAACTCATAACCCGATTCATCACCTAGCATTACTGTCGATACAATCGCAGCCATACCAAAAGCACTTGCGACTGCAAATGAACGACGAGCGAACGGTAAATCACGCCCTTTAAGCATGTAGTAAGCACTGATACCCATAATAAATAGCGCGCCGGTTGTGTAACCCGCCGCAACGGTATGCACGAACTTCACTTGAGTCACAGGGTTGAAGATCACTTCGACAAAGTCTGTCATCTCCATACGCATGGTTTCGAAGTTAAACTCTGCGCCCACTGGGTTTTGCATCCAGCCATTGGCCATCAGAATCCACAGGCCAGAGAAGTTCGAACCCAAAGCCGTCAACCAAGTTACCGATAAGTGCTGACGCTTAGAGAGCTTGTCCCAACCGAAGAAGAACATACCGACTAAGGTTGATTCCAAGAAAAACGCAACAAGCGCTTCAATCGCCAGTGGGGCACCAAATATGTCGCCCACATAGTGCGAGTAATATGCCCAGTTGGTGCCGAACTGGAATTCCATGGTTAGGCCGGTAGCAACACCGACAGCAAAGTTAATACCAAACAATTTACCCCAGAACTTGGTCATGTCCTTGTAGATGGTTTTGTTGGTCATGACATACAGCGATTCCATCACTGCGAGTAAGAAGGAGAGACCTATAGTTAGGGGGACGAATATAAAGTGATAAAGAGCGGTACTTGCGAATTGAAACCGCGACAGATCAACGACATCTGTAAGCATAAAAACTCCTTCCCGCCACGAGTGTGACGGGTAAGATAATGGAAAATAAGATGATAATTAGAGAGAACTAATTAAAGGTTTTACATGTAGCTGTGTGAAAAGAATCGATTACCAACGAAGTGCTTTGTTTTGTTTTTTAGAGAACTGTTTACGTAGCCAGTAATCTGCACTCACGTAACGACCACCGCCGTAAACAAGCAGTACTAACAGCATCACGAAGTAAGTGCCTGCGAATTCCATACCGTTGTTGAGCATTACCGGGTCGCCAAGTTCTGTGATGTAGTTGTAACGACCTGGGAAGTTAACCGCGAGCCATTCGATGAAGCCGTTAAGTCGAACGGTTGCTTCCATACCACCAGTCGCAATCGCATCCCAACCGTGTTTCCAGTGAACCATTGCACTCGCGACGCTCATCATGAAAATCATTGGAATCGAGATAAAGCGAGTAAACAGGCCTAGCGCGATACAGATACAACCTAATACTTCGGTCGCTGCCGCTAGGAATGCCAGTAGCTCTGGGAAGGGAAGGTTAAGACCACCATCGGCGGTTGATGCACCGAACCAAGCGACCGTCCCAGCGAAGCCGAGCACTTTTGAGTGTGCACCAACATAAATCACCGGAATAAGGTACAGACGTACGGCAAGCAGAGCTAGATAATCGAACTGTTTGCATTTCTCGACAATAGTGTCGTACCAGCTGAGGGCTGACTTAATCATAATTTTTCTCCTAAAGAGTGAACGCCAATCAGTTCTGTTTCACTGAAGTGTTCAACCCAATTAATAAACTCGAATCTCGCCAATTGTTGAGCAATTATTTGTTTTATATCGGCTAAAGAACGATTTGGTCGTTGTTGGATTATTTGGATAATCGCAACATCAATTTCTCTTAGTTTTATCGTGTTGACGCGTTGGTCTGAGTCGCGATAAATCGCGTAATAAATTGAGTGTCGCCTTTGTGTTAGAAACGTCAGTGAATCACCATGAACAAGGAAAGGTACCTGTACGAGCTTCATCATACTGTTGACTAACAAACCCAATTGAAGCTGTTGTTCATCGATACAAAAGTCACCCGTCCACGACATCGGCAATACTTGCTTTGAAGAGTCAATTTCAACGCAAAAGGCACACCATTCGAACTCCAATACAGCCAATTGATCGTCTGTAAGTTGATGGGTGGCAGTCAAACTAGAGATATACATTGGCTGAGCGCGACGCTGAACAAAGCTGACAAACTCAGTCGCGATATGATGAAACTCCGGCTCTGAGGCGTAATGCACGACAACAAACTCATCAACCAATATCAGTAGTTGGTCTTGGTCGACTTGCTGACAAAACAGCGGAAATGTGTTGTTCAATACACCAAATACGTTATCTCTAATGAATTCGCTGTATCGGCACACCGCGTTGCCTTCAAGTGGCGAACGTATTAATGCAGCCAAAGCTTGTGTTTGCCTTACCATTGAGTTTGGCGGATTATGCATATAACAACTCCTGTTCAAGAGGGCGATGACTTACACCAGCATCTAGAACCTGACTATGCACACCTCGTAACTCTTCTGTCAGTACAACCAAAGGCGGTACGTTGTTATCTCTTTCTAGCAATAACGGTTTACTGCCATGAATAGAGATGGTGTAACGTGCCAAGTCAATAACAGCTTGCTGTACTTCCATGCCGTGGGTATCAATCAGCGACTTGTTACCTTTAATCGATTTATCACTTTCAACCGACCTGTCGTTTTCAACTAAATGCCCTGCAATGTGGTAATAGCGAATAGCATCACTCGGCAAAGCTTTAAGCATTTGAGCTGCATCAAAGTGGTGGTTCTGACTGTTCACGTAGAGATTATTGATGTCGACCAACAACTCACAGCCACTGCGCTTTGCTATTTCAGCGATAAACTCACCCTCAGGCATCTCATCTCCGTAATTGTGGTAATAAGAGATGTTCTCCATGACCAAAGGACGTTGAATGATGTCTTGGACTTGCTTGATTCTGTCCGCTAAATAGTCGATGTTTTCTGCGCGGCGTGGCACGGGTAACAGTTCATACAAGTACCCTTGATTGTCTCTAGAGAAGCTCAAGTGCTCGCTATAGACTTCGATATTCAATTCATCGAGAAACTGACCAACCTGACGTACAAACTTTGTGTTAAGTGGCTGGCAATCGCCAATAGACAAACTTAAACCGTGTGCAATCAAGGGGTAGAGCTTAGATATATCTTGTAATTGCTCACGCTTAAGTCCACCCAAGCTCATCCAGTTCTCTGGTGCTAACTCGAGAAAATCAATATCAGGGTGCTTTGGGGAACGAGCGAGCAGTTCAATGTGCTCACCGCGTAGCCCAATGCCTTTGTCTGTATTCTGAATGGTTCGCACTTTATGGTTTAACTCTCTGCTTTTAGGGACTCGGTCATTTGATGCTAAAGCTTTGGTTTTTAAAGCCTTATTTTTTATAGCTTTAGTTTTATGCGTTTCTACTGGCCACATACTCCACCTGTCACCTTGCTATTTGCCATTAAGATGCGTTCTTTACTTGGCGAGATACCTTCAGCTGTTAAGCCACATTTCCCGTCACGAGCTCGAACTAAACGGTCTTGTGGGTTACTGGTCAGTTCCGCTTTTTCGAAACGTTTTTCGGTACCACATTTACCTGCGGCACATTTACCACCGTGTCCTGAAGATTGTTTAGCTTCAACAGGGGCTTCGGCAGGTGCATCAGCAAACGCCATTGCAGAGTTAAGACTAATCACAGACGTGATCGCGATTGATAGGGCGATTTTGTTGTTCATGTTATTTCTCCTTTACAGCGGACATAGGGAAGCTGGCTAAATCACGACCGGACATGATTGGTCCGTCGTAGTATTCGCGTACGATTTTGATCGATTCAGATTTACGCTTAAGGCCTAGACCCATCCAGTGGTTAAGTACCAACATTTTTGGATTAATCTCTTTAGCAATCTCACCAATCACGGAAGGCTTAGCGTGCATAAATGTAGAGACACCATCGGCTTGTTCATGAATCGCCATTGGCATCATCATGATGTCGGCGCCGCGAGCGAAGTCTAAGAACGCAGGGTTGCTACCGTTTTGGTCAGCTGAAATCACCATCACGCCTTCTTCACTTTCAATTCGGTAAGCGAGACAAGGCACATCACCATGAGGAATACCCAGAGCAGTGATCTTCAAACCATCTTTTTCATAAACAACGGTTGGCACTGTGGATTGATAGTCAACATCGGTAAGATTGACTGGGAATAGACCATCGGTTCCATCGTATAAGCCAGCAAGATAAGCGTATGCGCCATGGTCTGGGTCAAAATTCGCTTCGAAGTAACCGTTGAGGCTTGGGAACGCAGAACCTGCGGTTGGACCTGAAATCTCCAACGCCTTTTCGCGTTCAAAGAAATAGCCACCTTTAAGAAGAGCAGGCATGTCATTGACGTGATCGGTATGGAAGTGAGTAATACCCATAAAATCTAGGTCTTCAAGTTTTGCACCCGCTTGACCGAAACGTAGGTAAACACCGCCACCGGCATCAATCATGATTCGTGATTTGCCTTTCCACCATACGATTTCACCTGAGGATGCACGTAGGTCATCCGAGATAGGACCACCTGAACCCAGTATTTGTAATGTAAAGTCAGTATCGACCGGCTTAAGTTCAATTGCGTGACAGTTGGCGCCCAAGGTCAATCCAAGAGCAATTGCTAAAGCTTTTAAAGGCTGTTTCATATTGTTATCCAATTCTTTTTTCTTATGTGTTTTCTTCGAAGTGAGCATTCAAAGAAGTGAAACTTTCACCAAGCAGCACAATAAGTGCGTGCTTCGTTCTGTTCACGGAGCACAAGATAAAGAATTGTTAACGTTTGGTATATCTAGTAATTTTGAAATTAACGTTAAGTAAAACTAAACAGTAATATTGAGCGCATTCTGTTGCTGAAATAACGTGCAGAAAGGGTGGTAACAGCGAACTGGCTGTAAAAATTATGCGAATAAAATGATGGAGCAAGGAGAGGGAATGATAAGGAGACTAAATCGAATAGAGGACACAAAAGAAAAAGGTGCAAGCCTTCGCCTACACCTTATATGAGTTCATCTGAAAATTGGCTTTAGATAGCACTTGCCTTTAGAAAAGTTTGTCTTTAAAGAACTTGTTCGCCTTTCACATCAAAGTCGATCTTGTCTGCGCCTGTAAACACTTGGAAGCGTAAACCTTTTGCGCGTGCAATAGTGGTGATGCCGAATTTCTGAGCCAAGTCTAAGCCCATTTGAGTTACACCAGAACGTGATAACAGAACAGGGATACCCATCTGAGCAACCTTAATCACCATCTCAGACGTTAAACGGCCTGTGGTATAGAAGATCTTATCTTCACCTGACTCTTTGTTAAGCCACATCTCACCAGCCAATGTATCAACGGCATTGTGTCGGCCAACATCTTCAACAAACGATAGAACCTTGTCGTCTTTACAAACCGCACAGCCGTGCACCGCGCCTGCTTTCTTGTAGGTATCGTTATAATGAGTCAGCGCTTCAAGCGCTGTGTAGATTTCAGATTGTTTAATCTTAGTTTGAGGCACTTGGTAATCTTCCAATTGCTTCATCACGTTGCCATACATGGTGCCTTGACCACAGCCAGACGTTACTGTCTTCTTCTTCAATGCTTGTTCAAGTTGGCTCGTGTCTTCTTTGGTGATAACCGCTGCAGAACTGGTTTCCCAATCGATAATGATAGATTCAATAGCTTCTGGATCAGACAGAAAGCTTTGGTTCTTCAAATAGCCTAATACTAATGACTCAGGACGAGAACCCAATGTCATCAACGTTACGATCTCTTTCCAGTTCAACATCACGGTAAGAGGGCGCTCACACGCGATTTGTTTCGTTAGCTTTTCGCCATATTCATCAAACACTTCAACTTCGATTGTCTGAAGTGGGTTCTCACTGGTTTTTATTATGTTTGGTTTTACCACAGTCATTTCCTACTTAATGAGATAGCGATTTTATGAGATAAGAAGTCAACAAGAGCAATAAGGCTCTCATTCATCAATGCGCTAGTTTGTTAGTTCGCTATAGCTTAGGTTTCGATTAACGTTATCGAGCGCGCCATAGCTCTGAGAATACATAGCTCTGTGAATAACATTAGCGAATTAGCTAAAGCAAATCTTATTCCAAAATAACGGGAATTGATGGAAACAGGAAGCATTAGATTAAAATAGCGCAAAATATGAGAGTTCACTGGGTCGAGTTGTCTGAAATAACCAGTATCGACTAACGTTATAATGACAACTTGATAACGAACGCTATAGATACGCTCTCGTAGGTAATCCGTATTGGCGTGTTTATTGCTTTATGGGGTGTATATGATTGCGCACAGTACAAAATTTCCTAAGTGCATTCAGACCAAAGAAAATCAATTGGGTGAAGTATGTCTGAGATAAAAGAATTCCAAGAACAATATGAAAAAACAGAAGCAGCTTGGCCAATCGGTGTCCAAAGAATAGAGAAAGAGATCAAAACAGGTATCTGGGTAACGACGCAATGGGAATTGACGGGATTTGAACTGTCGCCAGAAGACGATGCCCAAGACGTTTGTTTACTCCAATTACATAAAGACGAGCGTACAGACTATCGTTTCAACCTTAGCTCTCAACAACCTAAGCTTTTCTTAGTGATGGATAACGTCGATTCTGGTGTTGAGCCAGTCATTCAGTTACTTACGGCATCACAAACCGTTGCTGGGCAATACATGGACGGTGACAACCAAGTCCTTTCATACGACATTCCTTTGCCTGTACAAGCTTGGATGGAAGCATTCATTGGCCGTCATGGCGAGTTACTAGAAGCAAGACGTAAGAAACGTAAAGGCGCGGGTCGATCAAATGGCAACTAACTTTTTTAGCCGTTGGTCTCAACGAAAGCTCGATGAATCGTCTGATGAACCATTAGAAGCGCAACAAACGCTTGAGGAAGCCGAACTTATTTCTTCAGAGGCTTCGTCTGCTGCTTCATCTATAGGTGCAGAAACATCAGAGTCATTAGACCGTCAGATTTTAGAAAATAGAACTTTAGAAAATGGTTCTCCAGAAAGCAATGAAGAAACTCATGCTGTCGATTCTCAAGCTATTGACTCTCAGGAGATAGCATCAGAAACGACTGAAGACTTGTCTGTTGCTCAATTATTGGTGTCAGAAGCATCTGAGAGCGTAAAAAAAGCGGCCTTGCGTAAATTATTCCTCTCAGAAGAGTTCAACGTTCGTGATGGTTTAGATGATTACGACGACGATTACAGTAATTTAAAGTCTCTTTCTGAAGGGGTTGCGGAAACCTTGCGTGATTGGGTTAAAGACAAAACGGAAGACGAAACCACACCAGAAGAAGAGCAAGCCATTGATAATAAAGATGAAGGTGAGGTTTTAGGAAATTCTGAAAGCGATCTTGAGGTATCTGATAATGAACTTGAAACGTCAGAAATTGACGAAATAACAGAACAAGAAAATGAACTGTATAAAAATACAGTATCAGATGTTGATGCTACAATGTCAGACGAAGCTGACCTGAAAAAGATGGGACAAAATATACCACACAAAGAATAGGTACATTTTGACTAAACACTCAATGAGCCGCTTGCGACAAAATGTCCCAAGCGGTTTTTTTATACGCACAATAAACGCTATAAATCATTAAACTACTGATATATAGGGATTATTAAACTGGCATGGCATTTGCTAAATAACGTTCATTATCAACTTTTTTGTAGATAGACGAGTTCATGGTCTGACGAACGGCACACTGGCTAAAGGGTTAGTTGTTAACGGATTACTCAGCAAGTTCTCTATCGCTTACTACAATGAAAGTTGAACAGATTATCCATGTCCAAAGATGGAACTGAGCAATGCTTAAACAATTATTAGAACAAGCAACTTCAAATAACGCTAAAGCAAGACTGTATGCATTTGAAAATACAGTTGAGTTAACAAATCTGATTCCACCTACTGTTAGCTACGAAAGCGGTGGTAATACTCTTGTTATTGGTCCAACTGCGATCATTGAAAGTGCTGCGGCGCAATTACCTCAATTGACGAGCCTAACCTTATTGTCGACAGACGGCGAAAAGGGCACAAACCCAGAACTGTATTTCGCGAATTCGGTTCAAGTCTCCGGTTTCCTTGGCACGTTTGAAGTTGTGATCGAAAGTAAAGGCACATCAAGCAACCTAGCGAAAATCGCGATTAATCACGATTGTTTCGATGTTGTTCTAGACCTATGTCTGAATAGTTGCATGACAGAAGAAGTGCCTGTACCTGGTTATTACCCAGTAGGCCGTGGCTATCCAAAACTGGCTGAAGCACTGGAAGAGATTCCAACGCTAATGGGCACGTTTGATAAACCTAAGTTCTTCCGTCTAGACACTGACCTTTGTGCGCACAGTTCTCGTGGCGTAAAAGGTTGTGAGCGTTGTGTTGATGCTTGTCCTGCTGGAGCACTATCAAGTGAAGGCTCTGATAAGACCGGCCATAAGATTGAGATCAACCCTTACCTATGTCAAGGCGTTGGTACTTGTGCAACGAGCTGTCCGACAGAAGCAATCTCTTACGCATTGCCTAATCCTGACGATACTCAAAAATTCATTGAACGTACGCTAGCGAATTACGAGCAAGCGGGCGGTCTTGATCCTATCGTGCTTATCTGTAGCTCACGTCATGAAACTTACAACGTGATGGCTCTTAAAGCGCTACCAGATAACGTGATTCCAATTGTCGTAGAAGAACTGCCATCTATTGGTATTGATACTTGGTTTGCTGCTTTAGTAAATGGCGCGACTCAAGTTCTGTTTGCAGCATCTCGCTTTATGCCAGAAACGATCATTCGTGTTCTGAATAACGAAGTAGGGATCGCTCAAGAGTTACTAGACCAAATCGGTATTCCAAAAGAAACCATCGATATTTTGTACTTAGAGTCTCTACGTGAAGGTCCTCCAACACTATGTGTGGATTCGTTCGACCTTGCACTTGGCGATCTTCAAGGTAATAAGCGCCAACGTCTATTCACAGCACTTGATGCAATGTCTTCAGCTCGTATTCCAGTTGAAAATATTGTTGAGCTTCCATCGAATGCGCCATATGGCACGGTTTCGTGTGAAAGCAAAGATTGTACGTTATGTATGAGCTGTGTGGCTGTTTGTCCTACACGAGCGCTTCATACCGATGGCGCATCTCCATCACTTAAGTTTGTAGAACAAGACTGTATTCAATGTGGTCTATGTGAAAAAGCATGTCCTGAAAATGTTCTGACTCTTACTCCTCGTATGAACTGGGTGAAAGAAGAACGTCAGAAAGCGGTTGTGATTCATGAAGAGAAAGCTGCGGAATGTGTACGTTGCCATAAACCATTTGCACCTCAGTCTATGATCGACATGTTACAGAACAAGTTACGCGGTCACTCTCACTTTTCAGATGAAGCAGCGATCAATCGTATTGCTATGTGTGAGGACTGTCGTGTGGTGGATATGTTCGATTCAATGGCGCAAGACCCATTGAAACAATTGAAATACTAGGAGTTAGCCTTGGAAACTAATTTGGATCAGGCACAAGAACAGACACTAAGAACTGAGATCTATTTGGTTCTATCTGCACTGTTTCGTAGCGCACCTTCTGAAGAGGTGATCGACTTTCTAAAAACGCTAGATATTGAAGCATCTGAAAGTGCAATGCAAAAAGCTTGGATTGCTATTCAACAAGCGGCAACAGAATCAAATCGCGAAGCGTTAGAAGACGAATATCAAGACCTGTTCATTGGCATTGGCCGTGGAGAGATTGTTCCATTTGGTTCTTGGCATCGCACTGGCGCCATGATGGAAAAACCATTAGCAGAGATTCGTCATGATTTAGAGCTTTTAGGCATTGAACGTGATGATCAAGTAAAAGAGCCAGAAGATCATATTGCGGCATTGTGTGAAGTAATGGCAATGCTAACCGGTGAAGAAGAAGCCCTGCAACAAGCGGTTTTCAATAAGCACCTTGGTCCTTGGTTCAACTCTTTTACGCGTCAGCTTGAAAGTGCAGAAAGTGCCAACTTCTACAAATCGGCCGCTCAGCTGTGTGAAGCATTTTTAACGTTAGAACAAGTGCGTTTTAGCGTTAATACAAAAAGCAGTAAGCATAAATTAAAGATTGATGTGAAAAACGTCACTGATTACGAGTAATCGAGCAGTACGCGATTATATCGATAGAGGGGCATTAAGCCTCCAAAAGATCTACCGTAAGGTAAGGAAGCAATGATGAAAGATAATAAAGAAATAAACACAAGCCGTAGGGACTTACTCAAAGGCTTAACGACTGCAGCCGTAGCTGGTGCCGTTGTCGCTGGTACAACGAAAGTGGCAACGGCTTCAGAAACGGTTGAAATGCCGAAAGAAGACATGAAGAAGACGGGCTATCGTGAAACGCAACACATTCGCGATTACTACGACACGCTTTAGGAGATAACGGATGAAACTTGTCAAACGCTCCGATAGTGTGAGCAAAGAAACCAATCAGCTAGGCGTGTCTCGACGTGCCTTCATGAAAAACACTTCATTAGCTGCTGGTGGCGCAGTGGTAGGCGCAAGTCTATTCGCACCGGGCATGATGAAGAAAGCACAGGCTAAATCAGTCGATCCAGAAGCGAAAACAGAAGTGAAACGTACTATCTGTTCTCACTGTTCTGTGGGTTGCGGTATCTACGCTGAAGTACAAAACGGTGTTTGGACAGGTCAAGAGCCTGCATTTGATCACCCATTCAACGCTGGTGGACATTGTGCGAAAGGTGCTGCTCTACGTGAGCACGGCCACGGTGAACGTCGTCTTAAGTACCCAATGAAATTGGAAGGCGGTAAGTGGAAGAAGCTTTCTTGGGAACAAGCGATTGAAGAGATCGGTAACAAAGCGCTAGAACTTCGTAAAGAGTCTGGCCCTGATTCGGTTTACTTCCTAGGTAGTGCAAAACACAGTAACGAGCAAGCTTACGCATTCCGTAAGATGGCGTCGCTTTGGGGCACGAACAACGTTGACCACCAAGCGCGTATTTGTCACTCAACCACAGTAGCCGGTGTTGCAAACACTTGGGGTTACGGTGCAATGACCAACTCGTTCAATGACATGCACAACTGTAAGTCAATGCTGTTCATTGGTTCAAACCCAGCAGAAGCTCACCCAGTAGCGATGCAGCACATCTTGATCGCGAAAGAGAAGAACAACTGTAAGATCGTTGTTGCGGATCCGCGTCGTACGCGCACTGCTGCGAAATCTGATCACTATGTATCACTTCGCCCAGGTTCAGACGTTGCGTTTATCTGGGGTGTGTTATGGCATGTCTTTGCTAACAAATGGGAAGACCAAGAATTCATCCGCCAACGTGTATTCGGCATGGACGAGATCCGTGAAGAAGTTGCGAAGTGGAGCCCAGCAGAAGTTGAACGTGTAACAGGCGTAAGCGAAGAAGACGTTTACCACACAGCGAAACTGCTTTCTGAAAACCGTCCGGGTTGTATCGTTTGGTGTATGGGTGGTACTCAACACACCACAGGTAACAACAACACACGTGCTTACTGTGTACTTGAGCTTGCGCTAGGTAACATCGGTAAATCAGGCGGCGGTGCAAACATCTTCCGTGGTCACGATAACGTACAGGGTGCAACTGACCTTGGCGTACTGTCTGACACGCTGCCAGGTTACTACGGCTTGTCTGAAGGCTCATGGCGCCACTGGTCGAAAGTTTGGGATATCGACTTTGATTGGATCAAAGGCCGTTTCGACGGCAACGCTTACGGCGGTCAAAAACCAATGAACAGTGCAGGTATTCCTGTCTCTCGTTGGGTTGATGGTGTACTTGAAGACAAAGACAAGATTCGTCAACGTGAAAACATCCGCGCGATGTTCTACTGGGGTCACGCAGTGAACTCTCAGACTCGTGGTCCAGAGATGAAGAAAGCGATGCAGAAGCTGGATATGATGGTTATTGTTGACCCATACCCAACGGTTGCAGCGGTAATGAATGATCGTACTGACGGCGTTTACCTGCTACCAGCGACGACTCAGTTTGAAACCTACGGCAGTGTAACGGCATCGAACCGTTCTCTACAGTGGCGTGACAAGGTGGTAGATCCTCTGTTCGAATCTAAGCCTGACCACGAAATCATGTACCTTCTTTCTAAGAAGCTGGGTTTCTCTGATCAGCTGTTCAAAAACATCCGTGTTGAGAACAACCAACCATTGATTGAAGACATTACTCGTGAATTCAACAAAGGTATGTGGACGATCGGTTACACAGGTCAAAGCCCAGAACGTTTGAAAGAGCACCAACAGAACTGGCATACATTCCACAAAACGTCTCTGGAAGCAGAGGGCGGGCCTGCAAATGGTGAGACTTACGGTCTTCCTTGGCCATGTTGGGGTACGCCAGAAATGAAACACCCAGGCACACATATCCTTTACGATACGTCTAAGACTGTCGCTGAAGGTGGTGGTAACTTCCGCACTCGTTTCGGTGTTGAGTTTGAAGGTCAAAACCTACTGGCTGAAGACAGCTACTCGAAAGGCAGCGAAATCAAAGATGGCTACCCTGAGTTCAGTGACAAACTACTGAAACAACTGGGTTGGTGGGATGACCTAACAGCAGAAGAGAAAGCCTCTGCTGAAGGTAAAAACTGGAAGACCGACGTTTCTGGCGGTATTCAACGTGTGGCTATCAAGCACGGTTGTATCCCGTTTGGTAATGCAAAAGCGCGTGCGATTGTTTGGACATTCCCAGACCGCGTGCCACTGCACCGTGAGCCGCTTTACACACCACGTCGCGACCTAGTTGCTGACTACCCAACATGGGATGACAAAGAGGCGATCTTCCGTGTACCTACGCTTTACAAGTCGATTCAAGAGCAAGACAAATCTGGTGAATACCCGATTATCCTGACTTCTGGTCGTCTGGTTGAGTACGAAGGTGGTGGTGAAGAAACCCGTTCTAACCCTTGGCTAGCAGAACTTCAACAAGAGATGTTCGTTGAAGTGAACCCGAAAGACGCGAACGACATCGGCTTTAAAGACGGTGATGATGTTTGGGTTGAGGGTGCTGAGAAGGGCCGAATTAAGGTGAAAGCGATGGTTACACGTCGTGTGAAACCGGGTCTGGCATTCATCCCATTCCACTTCGGTGGTAAGTTCCAAGGCGAAGATTTGCGTTCTAAATACCCAGAAGGCACTGATCCTTACGTTATTGGTGAAGCTGCTAACACAGCAACCACTTATGGTTACGACCCTGTCACGTTGATGCAGGAAACGAAAGTAACCCTTTGTAATATTCGTAAAGCGTAAGGAGTCTTAAAATGGCTAGAATGAAATTTCTTTGTGACACCAAGCGTTGTATCGAATGTAACGGTTGTGTCACTGCATGTAAGAATGAAAATGATGATGCTCTGGAATGGGGTATTCAACGTCGTCGCGTTGTGACATTGAACGATGGCGAACCGGGTGAAAACTCTATCTCAGTTGCGTGTATGCACTGTACTGATGCGCCATGTATGGCAGTTTGTCCTGCAGACTGTTTTGAACATACAGAAGACGGCATCGTACTTCACAACAAAGATCTGTGTATCGGTTGTGGTTACTGCTTGTTTGCTTGTCCGTTTGGCGCACCTCAATTCCCTAAACAGGAAGCGTTTGGTGAGCGCGGTAAGATGGACAAATGTACCTTCTGTGCTGGCGGCCCAGAAACAGAGCCAGGTTCTGTTGAAGAGCGTCAAAAGTACGGTGCGAACCGTATTGCAGAAGGCAAACTGCCAATGTGTGCTTCGCTTTGTTCAACCAAAGCACTGCTAGCGGGTGACGCAGAGAAAGTTTCTGATGTTTTCCGTCAGCGTGTAGTTGAACGTGGTGCGAAAGGTGCAGGTTGGACAGACGGCAACGACCTTTCTTACGATGCGACTAAGAGCTAAGTAGGAGAGACATATGCTTACAATGTTTAAGCGTCTCTTCCTTGTTGTGCTGCCTATGTTGGCAGCACTAACAATGCTTTCTCCTATGAGTCATGCATCTGAGACGAACTCATCACAAACTCAATCGAGCTCTGCTCAACGAGAAATCACTCAACTTGCTGGTGCCGATTTTTGGCGACAAGTAAGAAATGGTGAAGAAGGTTACACCACATCTCAATCGGCTGAACACGGTGTGTTAATCAGTACTCCAGGTCAGACGTGGTACATATTGAAAGAGAAGTGGATGTCACCAGCCGGTGCCGTCGCTATCTTTGGCAGTATTGCTTTCGTGACTTTGATGTACGTTGTGATTGGACCGCTAATGCTAAGCGCACCAAGAACAGGTCGTAAGATCAAACGTTGGTCTCGACTTGATCGTGCATTGCACTGGAGCATGGCGTTTACCTTCTTAACACTGGCATTCAGTGGTTTGATGTTGGTTTACGGTAAACACTTCTTGAAACCTTATATCCCAACGGATCTATGGGGCTTCATTGTTCTACTGGCTAAGCAATACCACAACTACATCGGACCGATTTTCTATGTGCTGTTGATGGCTGTTCTGATCAAGTGGTGGCGCAAGTCTATCTTTAAGATGGTCGATATCCAGTGGTTCATGAAACTGGGTGGCATGGTAGGGAAACATAAAGGTTCTCACCCATCTGCAGAGTTCTCGAACGCGGGTGAAAAAGCACTGTTCTGGCTATTGATTGTTATGGGTAGTGTGGCTGCGATCAGTGGCTTGGTTTTAGACTTCCCAATCTTCGGTCAAACGCGTCGAGATATGGAGCTTTCAAACCTAGTCCATATGTTAGCTGCTTTGATCCTTATCTGTGGTTTCGTGTTCCACATCTACATCGGCTTGTTCGGTATGGAAGGGGCACTAGAAGGCATGGTAACAGGCGAAGTTGATGAGACTTGGGCTAAAGAGCACCATGACCTTTGGTACAAAGAAGTGATGGAACAAGAGAAAAACGGCGTTGAGCAAAGCGCTAACGCAGCAACAGAGAAAACGGAAGGGGTGAATAAGAATGAACAAACCTCATAAAGGTATTTGGGTCGCTTACATACTAAGCTGCTTTACACCATTTACTTGCCTTCTCTCTGGTGTGGTTGCCATCATCTACGCGGGCTATCGTTTAGATAAAGGCGAAGACGGGGAAGTAGTGGATACCCATTACTACGGACTGATTCGCTCGTTCTTCTTGAACCTGACGTTCTTCGTGGTGCTTATCGTAACGGTAGCGACCTCTAATGGCGTGTTAATCGGTGTGAACGATTACTGGTATCAAAACCATATTATCGATGACATCGCTTACTACATTCCATATGTAGGCATGTTGTTCGGTGGTGTTGCGATTGTGGTTTGGTTTATCCGTATGTATCAAGGCATGCAGCGTTTAAGTCAAAACCTACCGCAAAACCCGTCGACAGGGCCAAACCTGTAACACTAACACGTTAACGACATCTCTAAAGAAAGCCCAGTGATTCAAATTCACTGGGCTTTTTGTTTTTAGGCTATGGAACAGTAAATTGTTGTCAGCCGCTCTCTGTATCAGAACCTACTTATTGACCGCTTCAATATGGTGCAACTCCCTTATTTGGTGCAATTGTCGTGGTTGTTTTTTCGATTTTTAATAACCATAAAAGTGCACGTAAATATTTAGACTTTAATAATCAACGACTTAAAGTTAAAATCTGTTGCACGAAAATTACCCTTAACACTTGGAACACATCTTGCGTTTACTGTTGAGTCTTTAATTAATTACAACATTGAATCGCACGATATCAGTGCAAATCAGATAAAGCGAAGGAGAATGCTTTAATGAGTGAAACGGTGACTCAAGTTCATAGTGCAGTACAAACCCTTACCCAAAGTTCAGATACTTTATTCCTACTACTTGGCGCAATCATGGTCTTCCTGATGCATGCAGGCTTTGCTTTTCTCGAAGTCGGTACCGTGCGAAAGAAAAACCAAGTAAACGCGCTGGTTAAAATCCTTTCCGACTTTGGTGTCTCCGCCATCGCTTATTTCTTTATCGGTTACTGGGTTGCTTACGGTGCACACTTTTTTGCCGACGCTGAAACGCTCTCACAAGGTAATGGTTACGAACTGGTTAAGTTCTTCTTCCTAATGACCTTCGCTGCGGCAATTCCTGCGATTGTTTCTGGTGGTATCGCAGAGCGTGCACGTTTCTATCCAATTTTGATCGCAACGTTATTTACCGTTGGTTTCATCTACCCATTTTTCGAAGGCATCATTTGGAACGGTAACTTTGGTTTCCAAGATTGGCTAGAAGGCCAGTTTGGCTATGGTTTCCATGACTTCGCAGGCTCGGTAGTGGTTCACGGTGTCGGCGGTTGGATTGCATTGGTTGCGGTTTACTTCTTAGGGATGCGTAAAGGTCGCATCCGCGCGGGTAAACACACTAACTTCGCACCATCGAACATTCCATTTTTAGCACTAGGTTCTTGGATCTTATGTGTGGGTTGGTTTGGCTTTAACGTGATGTCTGCACAAGCAATCAACGGCATCAGCGGCCTAGTGGCGATGAACTCACTGATGGCAATGGTTGGCGGTATTCTTGCGGCGCTTGTTGCTGGTAAGAATGACCCGGGCTTTATCCATAATGGTCCTTTGGCTGGCTTAGTAGCAATTTGTGCAGGTTCAGACTTAATGCACCCATTAGGCGCTTTGGTGACAGGCGGTGTGGCAGGCGCGTTGTTCGTTTACTTGTTCACGTACATGCAAAACAAAACACAGATTGATGATGTATTGGGTGTATGGCCTCTGCATGGTGTATGTGGCGCTTGGGGTGGCATTGCAGCGGGTATCTTCGGTTCGCAAACATTCTGGGGCTTAGGCGGTGTGAGCTTTGCTTCTCAAGTGGTTGGTACACTGGCGGGTATTGCTGTTGCTCTGATTGGTGCTTTGATTGTTTACGGCGTGCTCAGCAAGCTAACTGGCCTACGTTTAAGTGAAGAAGATGAGTTCAACGGTGCGGATCTTTCAATCCATAAGATCTCATCTATCAACGAAGACTAACTCTAGTTGCTGCGATGAGTTTTAAACTCATCAAGTACATAACAGTTATACAAAACTAAGCGGCTTCGGTCGCTTTTTTTGTTTCAGTGAAAAGCAAAACGGAGAGTTTGCGTAACAACGGCAGCACCCATCAAGCGAGTTATGTCACAAATAGCCAATGAATTCAGTTGCCTAAGACTATGGTCTAATCCCTAAAACTATTGTTGGAATTTGAACAGTGCTAAGCTGTTACAAAGTGACATATTGAAAAGGACGTTGTATGCATTTCCCATATCGAAATATCGTAATTCTTACTGGCGCTGGCATTTCCGCGGAGTCGGGGATACAAACATTCCGAGCACAAGACGGGCTATGGGAAAACCATAAAATCGAAGATGTCGCGACCCCTGAAGGGTTTGCAAAAGATCCCGACTTGGTTCAAGCATTCTATAACAAGCGTCGCCATGGTTTACAAGGTGAGGGCATTCATCCAAACTCAGCCCACAAGGCGCTAGGTGAGCTTGAAGACAAACTTGATGGTAAAGTAACAATCATCACTCAGAACATCGACAACCTGCACGAGAGAGGCGGTAGTAACAACATTATCCACATGCACGGTGAACTTCTAAAAGCACGTTGCAGTGAATCGAATCAAGTTATCGAATATAAAGGTGACATTGAAACTGGTGAACTTTGTCACTGTTGTCAAATTCCAGCGCAAATGCGTCCTCATATTGTGTGGTTTGGCGAAATGCCATTAAGAATGGGTGACATCTATTCAGCACTCGAAGAAGCCGATCTCTTTATCTCTATCGGAACTTCAGGTGTTGTTTATCCAGCTGCAGGCTTTGTTCATGATGCAAAAATGCATGGTGCGCACACAATAGAGATCAATCTAGAACCAAGCGCGGTTGAAAGTGAGTTTGAAGAGAAACGTTACGGTAAGGCGAGTATCGAGGTACCTAAACTCGTCGGGGAATTGTTATGTTCAGAGAAAGGTTCTTTAACGGCCTAAGCCTTGTCTTTAATAAAGCACATCAGTTTCTGAATCTGAAAAAAATAAAGCGGCTTACGCCGCTTTATTTACTTAACTGATTAACTAACAATAACTTAGTTGTTCACTTTAAGTTTTTGGAAGTACTCGTCATAAATGACGCTCGCTTCACCAACTTCATCTTGCCATACACCGTTATCCATCACTGATTGTGGTGGGAAAACGTTCTTGTCTTCAGCAAATTCTTTTGGAAGAAGAGGGTAAGCGGTTTTTACTGGAGTCGGGTAGCCGATCTCTAGAGCAATTTTCGCTGCGTTCTCTGGGCGAAGAAGGAAATCGATCATCTTATGAGCGGCTTCGATGTTCTTAGCACCAGATGGAATCGCTAGGCTGTCCATCCAGAAGATAGCGCCTTTCTCTGGCCAGATAATGTCAATCGTTGCGCCTTCTTGGCGTGCCATGTAAGCAGAGCCATTCCAAAGCATACCAAGTGACACTTCACCCGCTAGGTAAGGGTTCGCAGGGAAGTCTGAGTTAAATACCAATACGTTTGGCATCAGCTTACGAAGTTCTTCGTACGCTTCTTTGATTTCTTCTGGGTTGGTTGTGTTTGGAGAGTAACCCAATTTAGATAAAGCGATATGGAAAACCTCACGAGAGTCATCCATCATCATCAGCTGACCTTCCCACTGTGTATCCCACAGGTCACCCCAGTTTTTCACTGAAGACTTGTCTAGCATATCTGAGTTGATACCAATGCCCGTTGCACCCCAAATGTATGGGATTGAGTAGTTGTTGCTTGGGTCAAATGGCTTATCTAAGTAATTTGGATCCAAATCAGCAAAGTGGCTTAGCTTAGTTTTATCAAGCTCTTGAAGCATGCCTTCTTTACGCATCTTAGAAACGAAGTAAGTAGAAGGAACCACTAAGTCATAACCCGTACCTTGAGTTTTTAACTTAGCGTACATGCTTTCGTTAGACTCATAAGTAGAGTAATAAACCTTAATGCCCGTCTCTTTTGTGAAGTCTTCTAATACTTCATTTGGGATATATTCAGACCAGTTGTAAAAATACAGTTCTTGGTCAGCTGCGAAAGAGGGTGTAGAAAGTAAAGTAGCAGCACACAATGCGCCGGTATACAGTGTTTTTTTCATTACTGTTCCGTTCATTTGTTTGATTTGAAGTTGGGTAGTGAGCCCAAAGTAAAAGGATTCCTAAAAATCGGGGTATATTATAGCAGCGATATAATAAAATAGGCAGCCTAAGCTGCCTATTCATTGATATTCTTATTTTTAACTTGTTGATTATCTAGCTAGGCTTGTGAAGTAAACCTATTACTTAGTCGCCACTAGATAATAAGCTAAGTTACTGACCTGCTTTAAGTTTCATGAAGTAATCTTCGTACTTCACTGTCTTGTCGCCAACTGCAGCTTGCCATTCAACACGGTCAAGATCTTCTTGAGACGGGAACAGAGCAGGGCTGTCTTTGAACTTCTCGTTAGACGCTTTAACTGCCGTTAGGTAGCCAGTATCGCGAGAAATCTGCTCAGCAATTTCAGGGCGAAGTAGGAAGTCGATCATCTTATGAGCCGCTTCTACGTTTACCGCACCAGAACTGATTGCAAAGTTATCAACCCAACCGATACCGCCTTCTTTAGGGAAAACCAATTTGATTGGTAGACCTTCGTTTTGCGCAGCGGCAGCAGAACCGTTCCACAGCATACCAAGTCCAACTTCACCAGACATATATGGCGCGCCTGGGTTATCTGAGTTAAATACTAGAACGTTTGGCATCAGCTTTTGTAGCTCAGCGTACGCTTCGTCGATCTCTTTCTCGTTTGTTGTGTTACCAGAGTAACCTAACTTACGTAGTGCGATGTGGAACACTTCACGAGTGTCATCCATCATCATTAGTTGACCTTCAAGCTCAGGCTTCCATAGATCAGCCCAGCTTTGGAAATCTTCTGGATCGTACATGTCAGTGTTAACAGCAAGACCTGTGATCGCAACTACGTGTGGAATAGAGTAGTCGTTACTTGGGTCGTACGGCTTATCTAGGTAGTTAGTATCTAGATTCTTGAAGTTGTTCAGCTTAGTTTTGTCGATCTTTTGTAGCATACCTTCGTCACGCATCTTAGATACGAAGTAAGTCGACGGCACAACTAGGTCGTAGCCTTTGTTGTGTGTTTTTAGCTTTGCGTACAGGGTTTCGTTCGACTCGTAAGTCGAGTAGATAACCTTGATACCAGTTTCATCAGTGAACTGTTCTAGAATCTCACTGTTGATGTAAGGTCCCCAGTTCATGAATACCAATTCTTTGTTATCTTTTGCAAATGATGGTGCAGATAACATTGAAAGCGCACATGCACTACCAGCTAATAGAGTAGCCCATTTTTTCATTGACGTTAGCTCCAAACTAAACGTTGCCCGAAGGCAGTAGATAGAAAAACAGAATGGCAATTTACCATTCTGTTTATGATTAACACTTTTTTGAACTTGAAGTAGCTTAACTTCTTACCAAGCCTGTCTCTTTATAGAGTAGGAGACTTACTTGATTTTTTCTCTCGCTAATAACTGAGAAATGATCACCAGTATTAACGACACCACTAACATCACTGTTGCTAGGGCGTTTACCTCAGGAGAGATACCCACTTTAACCATTGAGTAAATCTTCAGTGGTAAGATTTCATACGTTGGACCGGTTACGAAAGAACTGATGATCACATCGTCCAGAGACAGAGTGAAGCTCAATAACCAACCCGCAGCAACCGCTGGCTTAGCAAGTGGTAAGATGATCTGTTTTAGGATCGTCCATTCGCTCGCACCTAAGTCTTTTGCTGCTTCTAACATCTTCACATCAAAGCCATTCAAGCGACTGTAAACCGTTACCACAACGAACGGTAGACAGAAGGTAATGTGAGCAGCAAGTAGGGTAAAGAACCCAAGTTGTACACCCATTACTAAGAACAGAGCCAGTAACGAAATTGCCATTACGATATCTGGTGACATCATTACGATGAACAACATGCCATTTACGATGCCTTTACCTTTAAATTGGTAACGGAATAGGGCTACTGCTGTAAGGCTACCGACAATCGTTGCGGCTGTTGCTGAGAACACCGCTACATTGATCGAGTGCCACGCAGCCTGCATTAGGCTGTCGTTGTTAATAAGCGCGTCATACCATTTAGTCGTGAAGCCACCCCATTTCATACCAAACTTATTGGCATTAAACGAGTTAGCAATCAATACGATAATAGGTAGGTATAGAAAGGCGTATACCAGCGCCATAAAGCTGAACTTAACTGTGCGCCCCATTAGTCTAGCTCCACTTTCTTATTCAATAGCTTACCTGCTCGGTAGTAGGCATACAGCATCACAGCCATTGCCATGGTCAGTGCGATACTCGTCGCTGCACCAAACGGCCAGTCTCGAGCGTTGAGCACTTGGCTCTTAATCACGTTACCAATCAATAGGTTCTTAGCTCCGCCTAATAGGTCAGAGATGTAGAACATACCTAACGCTGGCAGTAGTACTAATAAACAACCGCCGATAATGCCCGGCATTGTTAGGGGCAGTACAACTTTCAATAGCGTTTGCAGTTTGTTCGCACCTAAATCTTTAGCCGCTTCTAAATACGTATCATCCAGTTTCTCAATCGCTGAATACAGCGGCAGAATCATAAACGGAAGTAGGATGTACACTAAACCGATCATTACTGCGGTTTCTGAGTACATGATACGTAGCGGTTTATCAATGATATCTAGCGCTAACAAACTTTTGTTCAAGACACCTTGCGTACCCAGTACAATCTTCAATCCATAAGTACGAATCAAAGAGTTAGTCCAAAATGGGACAATCACTAGGAACAACATGATTGGACGCCACTTCGCAGGCATTTTTGCCACGATGTAAGCGAACGGGTAACCAATAATTAAACAAAGTAGGGTTGCGACAATTGCCATATAGAAAGAGTGCATCAACACTTTAAAATACAGCGGGTCAGCCAAACGCACGTAGTTATCGAGGGTGAAGGTCATCTCGATCAAGTTCGCTTCATCACGAGTTAAGAAGCTAGTACCGATGATCATGATGTTTGGAATCATCACGAACAGCACTAACCAACCTGTGATTAAAGCAACAATTGCGTTTTGTAAATTAAACTTCTTGCTCATCTTCTAATACCACTTCCCAGCTCTCAACCCAAGTTACTGCAACTTTTTGGCCCAGTGAGTGATCAACATCAGGGTCATCTTCGTTGAAGAATTCGCTAACCATGACACGCATACCAGATTCAAGTTCTACAACTGAATCTAATGTCATGCCTTTATAGGTTCGCTCGACAATGTGGCCAACAATACCGCGTTGCTCAGACTCTTTGATTTCTTCGATACGAAGATCTTCAGGGCGAAGCAATACTTGCAGTTTTTGACCCGGTGTGACGTCTTTATCGTGATAGATAACCGACTCTTCACCTTCGATTGTCGCAACAATGCGTTTTTCATCTAGACGAGATTTCGCTGTCGCTTCGAATACGTTAATTTCACCAATGAAGCGCGCTACAAATAGGTTCTTAGGCTCTTCGTAGATCTCTCTTGGTGTTCCGTCTTGTTCAATCACGCCATCACGCATAACAATAATACGGTCAGACATAGACAGCGCTTCTTCTTGGTCATGCGTTACAAAAATGAACGTGATACCAAGTTGGCGTTGTAATTGTTTCAGCTCGATTTGCATCTGTTTACGCAGTTTGTAATCCAGAGCAGATAGAGATTCATCCAACAAAAGAACTTTAGGCTTATTAACGACAGCACGAGCGATTGCAATACGTTGCTGTTGACCACCAGATAGCTGGTGTGGCTTTCGTTGTGCCATTTGTTCTAGGCGCACCATTTTCAAAGCATCCATTACACGAGGTTCAATCTCGCTGTTTGGAACTTTCTGCATGCGTAAGCCAAATGCCACATTGTCGAAAACGGTCATATGTGGGAATAGGGCATAGCTTTGGAATACAGTGTTTACATGCCTTTGTTCAGCAGGAACTTGGGTTACGTTTTGTTCAGCTAATAGTATTTGACCACTATCTGCCGTTTCAAAACCCGCAATCATTCTTAGTACGGTTGTTTTACCACAACCTGATGGGCCTAAAATCGTGAGAAACTCACCATGATTTACGTTTAAATCCAGATTGCCGATGACTTCCTTACCATCGAAACTTTTACTGATGCCAGTTAGCTGTACTACTGGCTTTCCTACTGATTTTTTAGCGTTCAACGTCTGTTTTTCTCCACCTTGGTTCTATTTGAGACCTGTTGCTATACACCTTTAAGGCGCGCATCATAATCACCAAAAACGTGAATTCAAAGCATTTTTTACCTTTCGAAGATAAAAAATTTCGCAGGTAAAAGTAAACATCCTTTACCATACTGTTATTTACTGGGTTTACACCCCAACAAGTGTCTAATTATTAACCATTAAGACGCAAAAGCAAGCCTTGTTACAGAATCATATTTTAGTTTGTATCCGACATATGAGTATAATGAAGGTAATTTTTTATCAATAAGTTAGGTGGTTTCGCTTAATCGGCGCACCTAGGTATCAATATGAACAACGACATCGAAAAAGATTTTAATTTGGGCGGTAGTATCAACCGTGCACTTTCTGGCGATTATGAGCTCAAAGCAACGGCTGTATTCCAAGAAGCTTGGAAACATACGATAAGTCACTTTCTTTCGTTTTCCCCTGCGATTATTGCTTTGATGTTTGTGCAACTCGCTATCTTTTATATCGCACTTAAACTACAGCTTGGTGACCCTGCGGTTATATTGGATGCGGTTATCGACCCAGAGTCGTTTACACCACAAATCGTTGAATCAATTTTTATTGCGAACTTTAGCTATGAAGTGATCAGTGCACCTATCTATGCTGGTATCTGTTTAATGGCCATGAGCCACGCTGCTGGTCTACAAACCAAAGTACGCCATATTGGTAAAGGTTTGCAGTTTACGGTTCCCGTTATCCTAGTGACTTTATTTAGCCTAATGCTTCAAGGCATAGCAGGTATGATTCTGCCGTTCTTATCTATCTACTTTTCACTTGCGTTCAGTCATTCGATTCTGCTGATTTGTGATAAGAAAGTGCCGCCAATGCAATCGCTTCTGCTTTCATTAAGAGCGGTAAACAAGAAGATCTTCGTGGTCGCGTCTATTTACCTAATGGTTATGTTGATGTTCATCGTGGCTGCGATGATGTACGGCATTGGCTTAATCTTCGTTCTTCCATTCTTCTTCCACGTGAAAGGTATCCTTTACCGTGAAATGTTTGGCATCAAGTTGAAACTGATTGCTTCAGATCGTCCAAAGAGTGATGACGATAACAACGACAGCAATAACGACGACAATAACAAAAACCCACAGGTGTTCGATGCATAAAGACACACAGGCAAGCGCAAGCAAATCACTTGCGCTTAAAGTGACGGCACTGGCTCTTGTTGGCTCTATTTCACTAATTGGTCCTTATATTTACCAAGAAGAGGAGCGTCGACGTACGACAGAGCAGAGCGCCAATTCCACTGACCAATTTGGCGACTTGACGGTTTCTTCGAGCACACCAAATTTTGCGGCCATCGAAGATGTGAACGAGAAAAAGGACACATTTTTTTCGTTCCTACGTCCAAGCATCAATATTGAAAACAAACGTATCACCAAAGAGCGCGCGTTTTTAACTAAGCTCTCTGAATCTGGTTTAAACAAAATTGATTCTGAAGACGCGTCTTATGCGAAAAGGTTAGGGAAGTTATACAGCTTACCTGTGCCTAGTGAAGGTTTAGATCTGGCATGGCTGACAGAGATGCTTAATCGCGTCAATGTACTGCCAGAAGCGCTCGTACTGACACAAGCAGCGAATGAGTCAGCTTGGGGAACGTCGCGTTTCGCCACCAAAGCGAACAACTATTTCGGACACTGGTGTTACACCAAAGGTTGTGGCCTTGTTCCGCTACAACGTAACGAAGGTAGCTCTCATGAAGTCGCAACATTCTCTTCAAGCCAAGAGTCTGTGCACCGTTACTTCATGAACCTAAACCGAAACCGTGCTTACGCAGACCTAAGAGCAATTCGCGCAAAACTAGCAACACAGGGCGACGATCTGTTAACGACCGAAACCGCAACAGAGCTCACCAACGGCTTGCTAAAATATTCTGAGCGCGGTTCAGACTATGTGACTGATTTACAAGCTATGATCCGTCACAACGAGGTATACTGGACAAAGTAACTCGATTTGATAGTCATTTGTTGAGCTTATACGATAAGTTTGAACAAATAACATCACATAAAGAGCAGCTCATTCGCTGCTCTTTCTATTTATAAACGCTCAACTTCGACAAGATTATAATAATGAAAAAGACAGCACTCGCTTTATTAGCCTCATTAAGCCTTGGGGTTTCTCTTCCAGCTTCCGCGCAAGAGTACATGTTCACGTATTCTAAGCTTTATACTCAGCTGAAAAACAACACCAAAGAAGGGCATGATGATGTCAAAGTTGCGGTCTTCTTTGTTGATCAACAAGCTCAGCAAACCTGTCACATCAGCAAAGCTTGGATGGAAAAAGAAGAGCACTACGAAGAGCTAAAAGTCTCTCCTGCGAATGAACTGCTTCTACCTGTAGATCAAAACCTACGTTCAGCTAATCCTCTTATCTTTGTACAAACTCAAGAAGAAGAGTGTGCGTATTCTTTGGTTGTGATGACGCAAGAGCCTTTAGCTGGCACAGTAGAAGTAACTCAACTAGAAAACCTATTACCACAGATGCAGGCGATGCTTGAAGATGTCAGCGGTATGTTCTCTGGTTGGTTCACGCCTGATATACAAGGGTTAACGCTGGAATTCGCTAATAAGCTTGAAGGCAACATAGAGGTTTCAAACGGCAAGCAACTACCAATCGAAGAAGGGCGAGCGAAATTCACCTTAGAAGAACTGAATGGAAGTGACAGCATCACGTTACCAGAACCAACAGTTCGCGTATTGCCGTACATTCCCGCGCAATAATTTTTAAAGGAATTATTGTTAGCAGAATCAGTCTCCAAACTTTCATGACATATCTTAAAGCAGCCTGATCGAATTAGAGCAGGCTGCTTTTCTTTATCTGTGATATCAACCGAGAGCTTATGAAGCCGCGTTTCCCTACCGCTTAGGGAGCTTATCGAACAATAAAAGCCGAATCTTTCTAATACTCAGCTTGTTTATCCTGCCGTTACTATTTCAACATGAAATAAAAATCCGTATAATCCACGCCCTAAAACAGTCCCACTAGCAATCTACAGTCGGTAATACGACGGTGTGAGAGTCGCAATGAACCAAAACGATAATAGAAAAGAAACACTTGAATTCAACAAACTTCAGAAACGTCTGAGAAGAAATGTTGGAAATGCCATCATCGACTACAACATGATCGAAGAGAATGACGTAGTAATGGCATGTATTAGTGGCGGTAAAGATTCATTTGCGATGCTAGACATTTTGCTACGTTTACGTGAAGCAGCGCCTATCAAGTTTGATGTTGTGGCAGTAAACCTAGATCAAAAACAACCTGGGTTCCCTGAACACATTCTTCCTGAGTACTTTGAAACGCTGAACATTCCTTACTACATCGTAGATAAAGATACGTATTCAGTGGTTAAAGAGAAAGTGCCTGAAGGCAAAACAACGTGTGGCCTATGTTCTCGTCTTCGTCGTGGTACTTTGTACTCATTCGCAGAGAAGATCGGCGCAACTAAGATCGCACTTGGTCACCACCTAGACGACATCGTTGAGACCATGTTCCTAAACATGTTCCACGGCGCGCGCCTAAAGGCTATGCCACCAAAGCTTCGTTCAGATGATGGTCGTAACGTTGTTATCCGTCCACTGACTTACTGTCGCGAAACGGACCTAATCAAATACGCTGAGCACAAAGAGTTCCCAATCATTCCTTGTAACCTATGTGGTTCACAAGAGAATCTACAGCGTCAGAACATTAAAGCGATGCTAATTGATTGGGATAAGAAAACGCCAGGTCGTGTTGAGAAGATCTTCAAGTCAATCCAGAACGTAAGCCCAAGTCAACTGGCTGACCGCGAGCTGTTTGATTTCGTGAACCTTCCTCTAGACCGTAGTGAAGATCGCAAAGCATACGAATTCGAAGAAGCTGAAATCTCATCTTCAAACATTGATGAGTCAATGTTCATCGACGTAACGAACGTTTAGCCATTTGAGTCGATAAAGATGATATTAGCCATTCTGTATTTGGAATGGCGTTGCTCTAGATAAACAAAAACGCCTCAAGCAATGCTTGAGGCGTTTTTTTATGAGTTGAACTTGTAGTGAAGCTCTGTGCTTAAACGACTTAACCTTTCGAAAGGTTAGGGTCTAATGGGCTCACGTAACCAGACGGTTTAAGAGCCAACACATCACAGTTAATTTTGTCGATAACATGCTCCGCTGTATTACCAATAAACACGGCAGACAAGCCAGTACGACCCGTGGTACCCAGAATAACCATTGCAGCGTTATTTTCAGAAGCCACACGAGGAATAACATCTTCAGGCAAGCCTTGCTCAACCACAGTTTGTTCTTCACACATACCGTGCTTTTGGCGAAGCGCTTTCATTGCCGTCAAGTGGTGACCACGAACTGCGTCAGTATAAGACGTTGGATCAAACTCTGGCAGTTCAATCGTGATATTAGCAGGTGTCACTGGGTAGGCATTCACCAAGAACGGTTCAGCATCCAAACGACCCGTGATCTCTAGTAACCTGTCGACCATAGTGTCGTTAAGCTCTAAGTGAGCTTCTGTTTCCGAACCAACGTGAACTGAAGCAAAAATCTTCGCGTGATCTGGCCAGAAATCATTTTTAACCAATAGCACTGGGCTAGGGCATTTTCTCAACAGATGCCAATCAGTTGGAGTGAAGATGACAGACTCCAAGGTATCATGCTTACGCGTACCTTTGATTAATATATCATGCTCGCCACTATACACCTCGGCAATGATCGCTTCGTACGGGCGGTTGTGCCAAACCACTTGTACATTAAATTCAATAGAATCATCTAGGTAAGGTTCTGCGACTTTATTCATCCAAATTTCGCGTTGGTGAATTACACCTTTGCGCATTGCGTCTCTTTCATCGATAGAGAGCATAGATGTCATTTCATACGAGAAGTCGTATATCGACAAAAAGAAAGTGATGTGGCTTGTTGAGGTGCTTTTCTTGGCAAGTTGGATAGCACGAACTAGAGCAGGTTGCTCATCGTGATTAATGTCTGCGACAACTAAAATTTTGTTATAGATACTCATAACTAAGCCTACTTTTCAGACCGAACATATAAATAATGTAGCGTAGTTATGGGGAGATTAAGAGAAATAAAAGAGGTTTTAAGAGAGAAACATGATGTAGCTCATTATTGAACTACATCATTGATATCTAGACTATTCTTTTGAAACGCCAGCAAGTTCCATCAACGCATCGTGATCTTCGATAGTGATATATTTGCCTTTAACGCTCAAGATGTCTGCTTTTTGGAAACGACCTAAAAGACGGCTGATTGTTTCAACAGTCAAGCCAAGGTAGTTACCAATATCGCCACGAGTCATCGTTAGGCGGAACTCACGCGGGCTGAAGCCACGCTGAGAGAAGCGAGTAGAAAGGTTGTAAAGGAATGCAGCAAGACGCTCTTCCGCGTTCTTCTTAGAAAGAAGCAGAATCATTTCTTGATCACCTTTAATCTCGTTACTCATCAGGCGCATAATTTGCTGACGCAATTTAGGCATTTTTCCTGATAGGTCATCAAGAATTTCATATGGGATTTCACATACCATAGAAGTTTCTAGCGCTTGTGCGAAACTAGGGTGTAGGTCACCAGTAATCGCATCGAAGCCAACAAGATCGCCCGCTAGGTGGAATGCAGTAATCTGCTCATCACCTTGCTCGGTAATCGTGTAGCTCTTGATCGTTCCAGAGCGAATAGCGTATAGAGATTTAAGCTCGTCACCGGCTTTAAATAACTCTTGGCCTTTTTGAATAGGCTTTTTTCTCTCAATGATCTGATCAAGTTGATCGAGTTCAGATTCATTCAAAGTAAACGGAATACAGAGCTGGCTAATACTACAATCCTGGCAATGGATCGCACAACCACCAGACTGAACACGTTTCGTCACAGGCTTTTCAGAAATCATAACAATCTTTCACTATTTGATATACGTCAATATTTTAGCATTCCTTAATCCTAAAGGGTAGTAAAAAAACCGGATTTAAAGAATGGCTATACGGTATAAATAATGAGCTGTAGCGCCATATATCCGGTATAGAAGCCGTAAATAAGGATTAAAATTGCGCCTAGTTGGCGAAATAAGTCAGCTTGTTGCAGTTTTTTGAGGAAATTGGCACCCATGCCAACTGTTAACATTGCCGGAAGCGTGCCTAAACCGAAAGCAAGCATGATACCGGCTCCGTTGTACCAACTTCCTGATACGGCTGCCCACGTAAGCATAGAGTAAACCAGGCCGCATGGAAGCCAACCCCAAATAAAGCCAAACGGCAAAGCGTGGCTAGGGTGCTTCAATGGTAGAAATGATTTACCTAAAGGAGATATATAGCGCCATAGTTTCTGTCCGATCTTTTCAAAGAACAACAAGCCGAACCACCATTTACCGATATACAAACCTAAGACGATCATAAAGCCAGCAGCAAATAATCGCAGCCAACCCAGCATAGCGTTAAAATCGCTTAGCTGACCTATCGAAGAAATTGCACCGCCAATCACACCACCAATCACGGCATAACTTAGCAAGCGTCCTAGGTTATAAAGCAGGGGAATAACAGGGGAAGGTTTACTGTTGCCAATCGAAAGAAGCGACGCAATACCACCACACATTCCCATGCAGTGGCCTGCGCCGATCAATCCAACAACAAAGGCTCCGATCCAATCAGGCGTCATCGTTCTTTTTGTCTACGTTAGTTTGGCTTTCGCTGTAAGCTGTCTCATTCTTGACAGGTTTGCTATCAGAATGGTTGTGAGCCTTTTCGTCTTCATCAAACAGAATGTTGTGACCTTGACGTTCTAGATCTTCAAACTGTTCGCTCTTCACCGCCCATAGAAAAATACCAACAGCGATGCACACTAGTACAATCGCAATGGGGATCAGGATGTATAAACTTTCCATTATTTACCTTGCTCTTTTAAAAGCCTTAACGAGTTAGACACAACAATAATAGAGCTGGCAGACATGCCAACAACGGCGATGTATGGAGCAACCAAACCTGCAACAGCCAATGGAAGAATGAGTAAGTTATACCCTAATGACCAAGCTAGGTTTTCACGGATTATCTTACGCGTTTTTAACGCCAAAGTACGCGACTTAAGTAATCTATCGAGTTTATCACCCAACAACACCATATCCGCAGAAGCTTTCGCCACATCCGTACCGCCACCCATAGCAACTGAAAGGTGAGCACCCGCAAGAATAGGGGCATCGTTAATGCCATCGCCAACCATCATGGTAATGTCACTTGCATCTCGAGAGTTCAAGTAAGCAAGTTTATCTTCAGGCTTCGCGTTAGCAACAATGTCTGTAATACCGATCTCTTCAGCAACAGGCTTCGCGTTAATCAAAGAATCGCCAGTAAGCAGAGTCGTTTTGATTCCCGCTTCTTTAAATTGCTTAATAAACTCGATGCTTTCTTTGCGAATGGGATCTTCATAAGTAAACGTTGCGATATGACGGCCCGCCATCGACAAGTAAATACCGTTACTTTCCGATGGTTGAGCTTCACCCAAAATGAACTCACTACTGCCGATCGCTACTTCCAGGCCATTCCACTCACCAGTAATACCTGAACCGATCACGTTATTGACAGACTCTACTTCAATATCATCTGAAATATGAGTCTTGAACGCTTTCGCAATAGGGTGGTTAGCGTGTTGCTCCAAGCTCGCCGCGACTTTGAGACAGGTGTCTTTATCAAGCTCAGCGAAGGTTTCAACTTGGCTGATACGAATATCACCCTCAGTCAATGTGCCTGTTTTATCAATGATCAAGTGATTCACTTTGCACAAGGTTTCAAATACATGGCCTTTACGCAGCAAGATACCGAAGTTACCCATACGAGAAGTGGAACAGGTAATTGCCGTCGGTGTCGCGAGTGACAGAGCACACGGACAAGTCGCAACGAGTACAGACAACATGATCCAGAAAGCATCTTCTGGTCGTGTTTGGTGCCAGTAGAACCAAGTGCCAAATGAAATGATCAAGATAACCGCAACAAAGTATCGCGCTACTACATCGGCAATTTCAGCAATTCTAGGCTTAGAAAGTTGCGCTTCATCTTGCAGGCGAACGATATTGGAAATCACCGAATCCGCTTTTGATGTCATCACTTCCAGTTCAAACGACTCGTCACCATTCAATGTACCAGCGAAGACAATATCACCCTCGTTTTTTACTACGTGGATAGATTCACCAGTCAGCATCGATTCATCAATATGAACTCGACCAGACAATACTTTGCCATCGGCAGGAATGTGTTCACCCGGAAGAACGCGAATTTGGTCGCCAACTTTTAAGGTTTTTACCGGAACTTGTTCGCCTTCTAATGTTGTTGCCATAGCAGGAACGAGCTTAAGCAGGTTACCACTAGCGGCAGCTGCTTTACGACGAGCGCGCATTTCAAGGAAACGACCAAGCAGTAAGAAGAAGGTAAACATCGAGATAGATTCGAAGAATACTTCACCTTTCTCTGTCACCGTTGCGACCAAACTTGCAACGTAGGCAAACAACAGAGCAATCGACACAGGCACATCCATACCCAATGTTCGACCTTTGAGGCTACGCCACGCATTGATATAGAAAGGCAATGCAGAGTAGAGCAGAACCGGTGTTGCGAAGATTAAGCTCACCCAACGGAAGTAGCTTTTGAATTCAGGTTCAAGGTTACCAAAGACTTCAAGATAAAGCGCCACAGCCAGCATCATGACCTGCATGGTTGCTAAACCAGCAATACCAAGACGATAGAGATAATTCTTCATCGAACGATGATAGGCGGCTTCTTGTTGATCGGCCTCGAATGGTGCGGCTTTATAACCTAGGGTGTGGATTGCAGACAACAGCTCGCTCAGTTTAGCCTGAGTGTTATCCCAACTGAGCAGGGCGCGGTTAGTCGTGGTATTAACACGAATACTAACAACCCCTAACTTTGAAGAGACTTGCTTCTCAATAAGCCATGCACAAGCAGCACAAGAGACACCTTCTAGTGACAATGTCACTTCAGAGGTATTTTCAGAGTTACGGACGAACTCCAATTGAACATCTTCGTTGTCGTAATGACTGAGTGCCAGAAGTTGCTCTGGCACGAGATCCGCTTTTTCAGCTGGAGCGGTACGATATTGGTAGTAAGAGACCAAGCCGCCATCAACGATTGTCTGGGCTACGGTTTCGCAGCCCGGACAACACATCTGCCGCACCGATCCTAAGATTTCTACTTTAAAATCCGTTTCCGCTGGTACATCTTCACCGCAGTGATAACAGGATTCACACATAAGCTTTAGTTCGTTAGTTGAGTAGGAGTATCAATAGGGAAGTTCATGCGACCTTGAACTAACCATTCAGAATTATGCGGAGAAAGCTCGATAAACCATGGACCTTGCATTTCATGGTCCAGAGTCAACGTGTAGTTGCCTCTCGCATCAGCGGTCAGTAGCTGAGTAAAATCACGGTCAGGCAGCGTTCGGTGCACGAACATTGCGCTAATAGCAGGGAAGTGGTCTAGCTTGCCTTTGTCGAGAGTAATGATAACCGAGTTACCTTTCTCGCTAACTGAAGCTGATAGGCCAAGCTCTTTAGCAACGTTTACTTTTGAAATGTCGACATTAATACCTTTACCTTTTTTATAGTAATCTTCAGTAACAACGTGAACTGAATGGTTGGTAAGTATCGCGACTCGAACCAACGTTAGCATAGAAACGCCAACGGTTAGGAAGAGCAAAAACCACGGCCAAAACTGCTTATACCAAGGTTGTTCCATATTATTATTCTCAATATATACAATGAAATAAAACTATTTTTTACAAACACTTAAGGTTATAACTGTAAAAGAAAGACAGCCCCTTAAGAAGGGGCTGTTATCATTATGTTACTCTTTATCTGAGTTGCTGAGGCTCCAGACGTAGGCTGAGACGAGCTGAACCTTATCCTCACCGAGGATGTCTTTCCAAGCCGGCATTACACCAGAACGTCCGTACATGACTGTTTCCGTCACATCAGCGCGAGAATCACCGAATAGCCAGTCGCGGTCAGTTAGGTCAGGTGCGCCAACAGCAGGGTTACCCTTACCATCAGTACCGTGACACGCTGCACACACTACAAAGCGAGCTTTACCAGCCTCTGCTTCACGTGCGTTTACGCTACGACCAGAAAGGCTAAGCGTGTAGCTAACTACTTCTTTTACGCCTTCTTCGCCAAGAGCGTCTTTCCAACCTGGCATTTGACCGACACGACCATGCATGATGGTAGTAACGATAGCTTGTGGTTCACCACCATATAGCCATGCGTTATCAGTTAGGTTCGGGAAACCTTTCTGACCACGAGCATCAGAGCCGTGACACTGAGAACAGTTTTGTAGGAACAAGCGTTGGCCCACTTTGATTGCATCAGCATCTGATGCAATGTCAGGGACAGAACGTAGACCATTTTCGTCGTGAGCTAACTTTCTGAATGCTTCACCAAAGTAGGTGTCTGCATCATCAAGCTCTTTCGCGTATGCATCTAACTGTTTGTTTGCTTGCGCAGCAGCGATTGCAGAGCGAGACTCTTCTACGCTACGAACTGTTTGGTTTGAACTCGTCCAACCTAGTAGACCTTTAAAGTTGCCAAGGCCTGGGTATAGAGCTAGATAAACAGCTGCAAACACAATTGTGCTAACGAAAAGGTATGTCCACCATTTAGGTAGTGGGTTATTAAGCTCACGAATACCATCGTATTCATGGCCCATATCATGACCTTCTTCTACACCTGTTTTATCGTTGGAACACCAACGAAGTAAGGCTGCACAGCCAATCAACGTACCGATTGTGATTACTGTTACCCAAATACTCCAGAATGTACTCATTACTTCGTCACTCCTTGATTTTTATCTTTCGCAGGTGCTTCATCAGCGAACACTAGGTTTGCATCTTCGTCGAAGCGCGACTTACGATTTTTACCGAAAGCCCACCAAACGATGCCGATGAAACAAGCAAAAACAGTAACAGTCCAAACACTTTGAAATGTAATAATGTCCATAATTATTCCTTATTTCATTGCGTGGCCAAGCGATTGAAGGTAAGCGATGATTGCATCCATCTCTGTTTTTCCTTCAACATCTTGTTTAGCGTTAGCAATTTGTTCGTCTGTGTAAGGAACACCAAATTGATTACGGAAGATTTCAAGCTTCTGTTTAGTCAATTTGCCATCAAGTACATTCTCAGCAAGCCATGGGAAACCAGGCATGTTTGATTCAGGAACAAGTTCACGAGGGTCGATAAGGTGAACACGGTGCCACTCATCAGAGTAACGTTCACCAACACGCGCTAGATCAGGACCAGTACGCTTAGAACCCCATAGGAATGGGTGTTCCCAAACGCTTTCGCCAGCTACAGAGTAGTGACCGTAACGTTCCGTTTCAGAGCGGAAAGGACGAATCATTTGGCTGTGACATACGTTACAACCTTCGCGAATGTAGATATCACGACCTTCCATTTCCAGAGCAGAGTAAACGCGTAGATTTTCTACAGGTTCAGTCGTCTGCTTTTGGAAAATAAGCGGGGTAATTTCTACTAAAGCACCAAAACTGATAGCAATAACGATAAGAATCGCTAGTAGGCCAACGTTCTTCTCTACCAACTCATGGCGATTATTTGAATTTGAGCTCATTCTAAATCTCCTTAAGCCGGTTGAGGGATAGCTTTAAGGCTATCTTTAGGTGCAGAAACAGTTTTGTACGTGTTGTATGCCATTAAGAACATACCAGATAGGAAGATGAAACCACCTAAGAAACGTACAAAGTAGAACGGGTAAGATGCTTCTACAGATTCAACGAAGCTGTAAGTTAATGTACCGTCAGAGTTAACTGCACGCCACATCAGACCTTGCATCACACCTGAGATCCACATTGCAACAATGTAGAAAACCGTACCAATCGTTGCTAACCAGAAGTGAACATTGATTAGAGATACAGAGTACATACGCTCTTGACCAAATAGTTTAGGAACTAAGTGGTAAACCGAACCGATAGAAACCATTGCAACCCAACCTAACGCACCAGAGTGAACGTGACCGATAGTCCAGTCCGTGTAGTGAGATAGTGCGTTAACCGTTTTGATTGCCATCATTGGGCCTTCGAATGTCGACATGCCGTAGAATGATAGAGAAACGATTAGGAAACGTAGGATTGGGTCGTAGCGAAGCTTATGCCACGCGCCAGATAGAGTCATAATACCGTTGATCATGCCACCCCAAGATGGAGCAAACAGAACCAAAGACATAACCATACCTAGAGATTGAGTCCAGTCAGGAAGTGCTGTGTAGTGTAGGTGGTGAGGACCAGCCCAGATATACAGAGACACGAGAGCCCAGAAGTGAACAATCGACAAACGGTAAGAGTAAACAGGGCGACCAGCTTGTTTAGGTACGAAGTAGTACATCATACCTAGGAAACCAGCTGTCAATAGGAAGCCTACCGCATTGTGTCCGTACCACCATTGCACCATTGCATCGATCGCACCGGAATAAATCGAGTACGATTTAAACGCAGATACAGGAACAGCCAGGCTGTTAACGATGTGCAACACGGCAACCGTGATGATGAAGGCTCCGAAGAACCAGTTCGCTACGTAAATGTGCGATGTCTTACGCTTAATCATGGTTCCGAAGAACACGATTGCATAAGCTACCCACACAAGAGTAATAGCAATATCTATTGGCCATTCAAGTTCTGCGTATTCTTTACCAGAGGTTAAACCTAACGGTAAAGTAATTGCAGCGGACAGGATAATCGCTTGCCAACCCCAAAAGGTAAAGGCTACGAGAGGGCCACCAAAGAGACGCGTCTGACAGGTACGTTGTACAACATAATATGATGTTGCAAACAGCGCACTTGTACCGAACGCAAAAATAACCGCATTAGTATGCAGGGGACGTAAACGACTGTACGTCAACCACGGCGTATCAAAGTTTAGCTGTGGCCAAACTAATTGAGCGGCAATCAAAACACCAACGCCCATACCGACAATACCCCACAAAATTGTAACTAGGGTAAATTGACGGACGACCGTATAGTTGTAGTTTTGTTCAAGCTGCTTTTCTTGGCTCATTTGCATGCTTCCAATTTCTTATTTACTACACTTTACTTCCAACACGACTCACGTCGTAATGCCACCCAAATTAGAAAAGGAAATTCAGCCTATTCAGGGCTTTATTTCCACTTGCTGATTTTAAAAAAAAGTGGCATTTTCAACGCGACACTATACTTGAATTAACAAATCAATGACAGAGTAGTAACCTTACGCTTGGTCAGGAATTGGATTTTTATTTAAAAACTTTGAACTTTGTAACAAGGAGTAAAGATTATAATGGCGGCACAAAAGCTAACAAAAGGCAGGCTTGTTCAAATTATCGTCATGTTGGTTATTTTAATAGCTGCATTTACTTGGAGAACAGTAACATACGATAATGACGAAACAGTGAACTGTATCGTTTCAAAACCTTGTAAATTTGGTATTGATAATCATAATGTTTTAATTTCGGGCGATAATCTAGGGTATTCGATCGAAACATCTAAAACTGGCAAATTTATCATTAGCTATAATGAAAGCGGAATTCTGAAAGAAAAAGGGCCATCAGATTGGCTGTTACAAACTAATGATAAGACTTCCTCAATAACGGTTACATTTCCACAACAGGTGAGCACGTTTTCTGTAAACCTGTCTAAAGAGTAACAGAGAGAAAACTGGGGTACGCCTCGGTTCTTTTGATAGAAATATGTACCAAATCAGTGAAACACAATGCATTAAAGTGTTATAAAGAGAACATTAATAAAGTTTCCCAGAATCTATGAAATTTCTATCAAAAGTCTCTTACTCCCTAGACGATAAAATCGCAGTAGATGAGTTGCTCAGCGGGGTAGAAAACGCTGACGATATTGCTTGTCTCATTTGCTACTGCACAGAAGAATATTCGACACTCGCTGTTCAGAGATATTTGGTAGACGCTCTCCCTAACACTCCTGTACATGGCTGTACCACTTGTCACGGCATTATGACAGAAACTGGGTTTCATTCTGGTCCGGTAATTGGCGTACTCATCATTTATGACTCGGGAATCAACGCCTACGGTACAGGTATCGAGCACTTTAGCGACTCCATAGACCGCAGCACCTTCAGCGCGATCGACAAAGCACTTAAGAACGCCAACCGAGAGGGCGAAATCCCCGATCTTATCTTGCTGCATTCCACTCCTGGTAATGAAGAGAAGGTGATGGCAGCTATCGATAAAAAGTTTGGTACTGAGGTGCCTATTATTGGCGGTAGTGCTGCGGACAATCAGGTTTCTGGAAATTGGAGCATCTTCACCGAAGAGTCGCTATCTATAAATGGCGTATCTTTAACGGTGGTGTTTGCGTCTCAGTCAATCTATTCCTCTTTCAGTGCAGGTCATACGCCTACACGTTACTCAGGCACTGTGACTAAAGTACGAAATAGAATTTTGCTGGAGATAGACCATCGGCCAGCTGCCACAGTTTATAACGAATGGACCAATTTTCACCTAGGTGGCAGTGACGATGGCTATATCTTTGAAAAATCGTCTGTTTATCCTTTGGGGAGGAAAGTTGGCTCATCTTACAACTATCCGTATTTCAAGCTCTCTCACTCTATCCGAGAAACAGAGTGCAACGGGATCGAGCTCTTCACCGACATTAGTGAAGGTGACACCATCTATCTAATGCAAGGCTCTAAACAACAGTTAATAAGCCGTGCCGCTAATATCATTCATTCTTCTTATTACAACGATATGGATCTTGAAGAGAAGCTCGGAGCAATCAACATCTTTTGCGCGGGCCCAATGCTCAACCTAAAGCAAGATATGGAAGAGGTTTGCGAGCAAATAAATCAAGCACTTAATGGGCTTCCATACATATGTCCGTTCACGTTTGGTGAGCAAGGCAGGCTCTCTGGTGGCGAAAACGCACACGGGAATTTAATGGTATCGTCTGCAACGTTTTATAGGTTGAAAAAGTAATGGGTTCTGAAGGTCAAGAAGCGCTGCAAGAAGCTCGTATTGAACTGCAAAAACTAAAAGCCCGTGAGCGAAAACTGGCTGAAGAGAACAGAGTGATCTTATCAACCATCTCTGCGATCAGTAAGGCGAGTAACATATCTGAGATATTCTCTAGCCTTGAGTTTGTCCTCAAAAAATACATTAGGTTTGATGATTTTATCGTGGTATCAAGAGTAGGGAACGAAGGCAGTTTCAAAACCCTGCTAACCAATAACAAAGTCTTCGAACAAATGAATTGGAGCGATTGTGGCAAGCTATCGCGAGTTATCAATGGTGAATGCGCCATCCTTTTCGAACCCAAGTCTCTTGGGGAATTCAACTCTCTGCATCCCATTGTTCTCGACCAAATCAACTCCGTTCTAATTACGGGTATAGATAGCGGACTAACACAATCCGTCATCATCTTTATCCACTCTAATACCAAGCACTTTAGTATTGAAACCAAGGCCACATTAAACCGTTTCCGACCGTTGATAGAACGTGCTGTTTTCGATATTGAGAATAAAGAAAAGCTTGAGGCAACCGTTCGAGAACGTACAGCAGAGCTTGTCACAGCAAGAAAAGACGCCGAAAGAGCTAATAAGGCAAAGTCTGAATTCCTCGCAATGATGAGTCATGAATTAAGAACACCGCTAAACGCCATTATTGGCTTAATAGACACCCTCAAATCCACATCATTGAACGAAGAACAACAGTCTATACTACTCAACATGAGCACATCATCTGAGCTCCTATTGGCAATTATCAGTGATGTGTTGGATTTTTCTAAGATTGAATCTGGATGCTTCTCGTTAGCGCCTCAATGGAGCAACGTAAGCGACACTGTAACTTTTGTGTTGTCTGAACAAAAGAAGACAGCAGACGATAAAGGTTTGTCGCTAACCGTAACCAGCGATATCCCTGAGGGTGAACTTCATTATCTCGACCCAAGTCGTTTGGCACAAATCCTATTTAATCTAATTGGTAACGCCATTAAGTTCACTGAACGTGGGCATGTCCATGTTTCTATCAAGTACCAGCAGAGTTCATTCTATATAACAGTAGAAGACACAGGGATTGGTATCAGCTCACAACAACTTTCGTCGCTGTTCAGTCCATTTGTGCAAGCTGATAGCACAATCACACGCAGATTTGGCGGCACAGGTTTAGGCTTGGCAATCACCAAAAGACTGGTTGAGCTGATGCAAGGGCGTATATCGGTAGAGAGTGAACCAGGAAAAGGTTCTAAATTCGAAGTACAACTGCCAGTACTAACCAGAGTCACGAACAATCTGGCCAACATTGAAGATAATGATTGTCCACGAGATTTAAGAAGCCGTTATTCAGTGTTAGTTGTCGAAGACAACCCAACCAATCAAATGGTGATCAAATTAATCCTAACGCGACAAGGCCACGAAGTTTTCATCGCCAGCAACGGTGAGGAAGCGATAGGCTTTGTGGAAAGAGCCAATGACTCGATAGACATTATTTTAATGGATGTGTCGATGCCAGTAATGGATGGATTAACCACAACCAAATACATGAGAGACGCGAACATCAAAACGCCAATTGTCGCGCTAACAGCACACACATCTGTTGAAGACAAATGTTCGTGCTTAGATGTTGGTATGAATGATTTCGTGACCAAGCCAGTAAGAACCAAAGAGATCACAGAAGCAATTGATCGATTGATGCTTGAAGTCTAATAAACGTATTCTTAATCGAAGATTAGGAAATATGTTTATTAGGTATTTTATGGTAAATAGCGTTACTGTTAAATAGAACGCCGATTTGGTAGATAGATAAGAGGCAGGGCATCATATAAAGATACCTGCCTTATAAACACCAAAGTCAATTTAACATAATATACATAATACGCAGTTGGCTAGGGCTTCATTTGGGGTAGCAACCATTAGTGCTAAGCCACCGCAAGCCATTGAAACGCCTGACATATTAAGCCCGTTAAACTTTTTTGCCATGTGTTCCCACATCTGCTTTATCTGTGGATTATCACTGCGGTCAGCGTGACAACCAAGCAATGCTACTTGCGGGTCTAACTTTGCATTTTCAGCCAAGAAAACTGTTTGTGAATCAGATAGATAGCGACGACCTTTCCTAAAATCACTGATTCTTTGCTGTGGAATGTTCATATCCATAGCTATTTGCTTGTCTTGAACGTAGTTTTGAGCCTTTTTATAGGCTTCAATCAGTTCATTTTGATACATGCTAAATCCTCCGTTTTCCTAATCATAGCTTATTAGTAACCAATTTTGGTTTATTGCAGTAACCAAATTTGGTGTATATGCTTTCTTCCGAGTAACCAATTCTGGTTATTAATTTGGCTTCAAGGTGGATTGCTATGTACATCGTTCAAGTTTGCTCTGGAATTCTTCCTCGATACCTTTCTCATTATCAAGTTACCGATACTGGTCTTACTCCTGTTATTACGGTTAACAAATCTAAAGCATTGCCTTTGACTGATGCTGATATTCAAGACGCTTTCAATAGACTTCTTCCTGCTTGGCCTCTAATGAAAGTTGTTGAGGCTTAATTATGGATTCTATCTACTTCGACAACGAACCCAATCACGGTATCAACGCCTATTTTCCTTGGGGTCATAACTTCTTTAAGACTCAGCGTGAGTTCTTCCAGTTCATGGAGGTTCATTACGGCATGGTGTCATTTCAGATTGTCGAAATCACCGATGAGAACTACCAAGAGCTTTTGGTTAAGGGTGTGTTCCATGCCATCTAAAAAGCCTCATAAGTTCCATGATGAAATTCGTCCGGTTCAAGTGGATCACCTAGCGTTTTCATTTTCGTACGGTTCGCTTAGACACTTGGATAACTCGAACGAACAAGACTTTATCAACATGCAGTTTCCTGAATTTAAAAAGCAAAGCGTTAAAGGTCGCTTTAACTCATCGGAAGCTATAGAGAAATCAATCGAGTTACACCGTAACAAGTGTCGTAAGGTTTTAGGCGATAGGTTTGATGAGTTCATGTTTAAAGTCTTTAACTTCCGTCTGTCTCCTATGCGAGGCCGTGGCTTGCATGGCTATGAAGATTCAATGGTGATTTACGATTCTACGGGAACGGTTGAATGTGGTTTGGTGGGTATTGGCGGTAACAACGACACGGTTTACGTACAAATCAATGGTACGGGTTGCGCTAAGTTGTTCGACTTCACCACACACAAAAAGGTGCATTGGTGGTTGTCACTTTTGGGTATCACTCGCCTAGCCCGTTTGGATCTCTGCGTGGATGACTACACCGGAATCTTTGACTGTAAGTATGCTGAGAAATGTTTTTATGAGGGAGCATTTCGCACTGCTTCTCGTGGACGTGGTCCGACAATGGTTCCTCATAAGCGCGTTTCACAATCCGGTGAATTATCAGAGGAAGCTGTCCTTGTTGGCTCTCGTACCTCTGCAATTTACTGGCGTGTGTACAACAAGAAGTTTGAGCAAAACATCGCTGACCCTGAAGTGATTTGGTACCGCAATGAAGTGGAATTGAAGAAGTGTGATTTGGCACTACTCGCCTCGCCTGCTTCGGCCTTTGCTGGTCTGTGTGACTTCTCAGCAAGTATCGACCCTGCTGAACCGATGAAGATTGAGCTTAACAAAAAGAAGGCCGGTCTTGAGTTCTTTGCTCGTATTGCTTGGGTTCGTCGCCAATGTGGTAAGGCACTTTCTGAAGTTGTGGCAATGACTGAGGGTGACTTAGGTGAAGCATTCGGAATGCTCATTCCTACGCACCATAGACGCGCCAACTTTGAAACCTCGTTAGGTATTCCTGACGAATACACTAAACAGAAAATCGAAATTTTGGAGTCAAGAATATGCCTACAATAACTGGTATCTCTATCAAGCGTTTCCCGAAATCTAACATGGAGTTCGCGGAGCTGTCTGTCCTACGTGCCGTAGAAGAAGTCGATAACGAGAAGTTTCAGCAAACGGGTATCGGTTTCTCAACTGACATCCCTTACAACAAACAAGCTCTGAAAATTGATGTGGCCTACGCTCGTCAGCTTATCCAATCACGCGCTTTTGTTGCTAACCGTGAATACGAACTGAGCTTTGGTGCTAACCCAAATGATCCACTCGATATCTTGGTAAACAAACTTGTTCCTGTCGATGAAGAAGTCAAAAAGCACTTCGATAACTTTATGAAAGCTAACAAGGCTTAATTATGGAAACGGTCGTTTATCAATTAACTGGCAATGATTTGGATGCACTGATTGAAGCCCTAATTATTACCATGGTCGCGTTCTCACTATTTGGTCGTGTTTGCTCGTTTGTAATTGATTGGATTGACCGCTTGCTCCTGACGAGAACTATCTGTGATTTAGAGGTTAAAAGAGACTTTCTTTTGTCTGAAATTGGCTCTCTCAATCGTCAAAAAAGCGCTTCAAGTAAGGCTTAATCAATGAACTGCATTACGACCACTCAACAAGGTTACTTAAGAACGTCAACTGACTTTGATTGTCAGCTCGTAATGCTCACTGATACTGAATACAACAATTTAGTCACTGCGTCTCAGTCTTTGAACATCGACAGTGAACTCTATACCGCTGTTTCAGGTTGGATTTTATTATCTTTCGTTTCTGGCCATGTGCTAGGACGAATCTTAAAAACTCTTGGCAAAGGCTAAGGGTCAACTTTTAGTAACACACTCTTAAAAAAGGAAATATCATGAAAAAACGTCTATTGGTTCTAGGTTCTACTGCATTTGTATCTGCTTCTTCATTTGCTGATAACACTGCTATCACAACGGCTATCAACGAAGCTGTAACGACTGGTCAATCGAACTACGGTTTGGTTGTGGTTGGTCTTATCGGTCTTGCTGCGATTGGCTTTGGTCTTCGCGCTATCATGAACTCTATGGGGAACTAATGGGAGACATTGTCTCTCAAGTCGTAACCGTCCTGTTTGGGGTGGTTATGGCTATGTCATTCGTATATGGCGTATATACGGGTATCAATGCCTCCTAGTTTGGGGGCGTTTTCTTATCTGGGGTTTGCAGTGAAACGATATCAATACCTTTGTCTCCTAGTTCTTTTATCTGCTCCTGTGCTCTCGGCTGATGTGAGCTACTCTGGGACGTATTCTCAGCTTAAAGTTAAATTATGTTCAGATACTCCTCCAAGTCGTTCTTTACTTCCTAGCGGTAGTTTAGTTTGTGATGAAAACCCGCCGCAATCTAATACTCTTTGCGTTGGTAGTTGGGATTACTCGTCTACGGATGTTTTTAACTGTGGTTCTCAGGTTGAGCAAGACGGTGATTTAAACAATAACGGCATACCTGACAATGATGAAGATTGGGACGGTGACGGGCTTGCAAATGGTGTTGACCCGAACCCTACTCTTAACGACAACGCGGAGCTTGATGAGGACAATAACGGGATACCCGACAAACTTGATCCTTTTTTTGAACGGTATAAGGCCAGTCGAGCCGAGGTCGTTACTTGTGACGGGGCTGACCCCGATTGTAAGAGTTCTGATGTTGCTCTTTACGGGCTAATGAATACCAATAGAGATCTGACGAATATTATCAATCTTATGGTTTCTGGTGATGTTGACCAAAAGTTCTCTCGTACATTGCGGAACTTAAGAGAAACAATGACAAATCAAGAGCTACAAACTAGGGAAAAGCTAGAGGGTATCAAGCAAGCCATTAACAATATTGATACTGGTGGGGTCGATAATTCTGCTTTGATTAAGCGCGAGTTCCTAGACGTTGATGCTCAATTTTCTGAGGCTGATACGAAATTAGAAATGATTAATGACAATGTTCTTGATGTTAAGGGGTACATTTCAAACATAGGTGGGCAGCTGTATGAGGTTAAGCGTAGTGCTCAAAATGCTGCTGATTCATCAAATCAAACTTTGGATGCAATTAACAATCTTGACGTTTCCGGTTCTGGCTTGACTAGTCAGCAGAAAACTCAATTAAGAAATGCTGCTAAAGCCAATGCTAACCAGAAGCTACTCAAAGAGCTTAAACCATTAGCTGAACAGAACTTAGCTGTCACAAGAGCTGTTGAGCGTAACCTTGATTGGTTCAATGAAGATTTCACTGCTTACTCCGAAAAAACTGATGGTCAATTTTCACAGCTAAGCGATCAAATAGCGGCTATTTCTGGCGGTCAATCAACGGTTGATTTGTCCGGTGTTGAATCAAGCATCGATGCCCTATCAGATAAAATAGACGGACTTGATACCTCTGACATGTCGGGTGTAGAAAGTAAGCTAACTGACCTAATCGACGGTGTCACCAATGACAATAACTTTGTTGAGCCTACTTATGGCTTTAATGGTGAGGGCTTCATTGTCACTCAAAACCAAATTGCTGACGTTCAAAATGAAGTCCTAGAAATCAAACAAGAAATGACCGATGAATTTGAAAAGTTCAAAGCGTTATTCTCTATCGATACCAGCTCTTTTAATAACGGCACCTATAAAGAGCACACCTTAAATCTCAATGTTAACCATGCTGAACGCTCTTTCAAATCAGGCGTGCTCTCAGCTCTATTGGAGAACGCGACGATCATCTCAGCGGTTGTGATGTTCTTGTTTGTTTTGTCTGGTATCAGAATGTTAGGTAAGGATTAGTTATGGATTACATCTACTCTTTTATTGATTGGATTAGCTTACAGATGGCGTTTATTACGGACTTCTTTAAAGCTATCCCCCAAATGACGTTAGACCTCTTTTCATACATCCAGATTTTTATGATTAAGATGAAATTAAAAGCGGAATTGGAGTTCATTAAGCTCTCTTATAACTCGGCTCAAATCCTCTTAAAAGAGATCGGCTTTAACGACATCCTCTCCAAAGCTTTTAATGCTTTACCTGATGAATTGAGGTTTTATGCGTTTAAGTTTGGCGTTCCTCAAGGCCTTGCAGTCTGGGCTAACTTCTTCACTACCGCTTTAGTAATGAGGCTCTCTAGATAATGGCTATCACCATCAGAACGGGGGCTAACGGCTCTTACAAGTCTGCATACACGGCTTACTTCTCTATCTATCAAGCTCTAAAAGCAGGTAGAACGGTTGTGACTAACATGGAGGGTATGCAGCCCTTAACGGTTATTGAAGAGCGATTTAATATCCAGTTCCCTAGTACCGCAAAACTCTTTCGTATTGGCTCTAGGGATGAATCTGGCGTTCACCTTTGGACGCATTTCTTCTGTTGGTGCCCTATTGGTGCGCTTATCGTTATTGATGAGTGCCAGGATATCTTCTCTAAAAACGTGGGCTTTGATATTCGCAAAGTGAAGTACAAACCTTTATCTGACTTCATCACCCAATCGCCTCGTGACGGCTTGTTACCTAAAGACTACGAACGCTTTTTCAATTCTCGTTACACCCCTGCGAACATGGACGAACTACAAGATTCTGAAATCGATGATAGAGGGATTGCTGAGTACGATTCTGAAGGCAGGATTATCTATCCTCACAGCTTCAATGAAGGATTCATGAGGCACCGAAAGTATGATTGGGATATCGAGTTGCTTTCACCTGACTGGAAGCAAATCGATTCAGGAATCAAGGCATGTGCGAATCAGAATTTCTTTCATAAAGGGCGTGACCAGTTCTTTTGGACTAAGCGTAACCCTTATATTTTGAAGCATGATAAGTCGGTATCAACACCGGTCATTCCCAAAAAGAAAGACGTTAACTTAACCAACCAAAAAATCCCTCTAGACTCTTTCCTTCTTTACAAATCTACGGGGACAGGCAGCGCTAAACAACAATTAGCCATGAATACGCTTTTTCGTAACCCTAAAGCTATTTTGGTTTTCCTTTTATCCATCTTCTGTTTGGGGTACATAATCTATGACTTATCCAATCGTTATTTTGAAACTACTGAGACGGTGGAGGAAACGAGACAAGCAACGTCTTCAGCTGCCGTTCCTAAGCAAAGTGAAACACTACCTAGCAAAAATAATGAAGCTTCTGGGGATGTATCTTCTCGTGGGGATAGCAGTAAAGGCACTGACAAAGATAGCCTTTCTCATGTTCCTATAGCTGAGGTACTTCCTTTTGAGGGAATTAAGAAAGCGTTTGTAACGGGTGTCAATTTCGCTATCAAAAACGGCTCTATTGAACGTCATGTTAGCATCGAGGTGGAAGCGCTCGATGGTTTCTACTCTGTAAACGAACACTTTCTAAAAGCTTACGACATTACGTTTGACCGAATTGATGATTGCTTGTTGAAGCTGAACAGAGGCCAGCTGTCGAAGTTGATAACATGTAAGCCTTACGCAGCTGCCGCGGCCACTTTGCCAGAAGTGAGTCGAGCTGATGTAAGTTTGTTTTAACTAGCCCCGCAGGGATAAGAGAGTGCGAAGCGCGAACGAGGCACCGAGCCACACCGTAGAGGTTATTAGTCCGTATGTCTCAACTGGCGAGTGTTTCTAACTGCCAATGCCAATCTAAGTAGCACCCTCCCTCATCCTGCCAGAATCGCTCTTTAAAGCCTTGCCATATCGGTAAGGCTTTTTTGTGTTCACTGGCTTTCTTTAAGATCATTTGAGTGTCGAAAAGGATCTCTTTTCAGTGCTGACGGACAACAAGTGAGGACGACGAAGACTGAGGAGGACGAGCGCGGCGGGAGGAAGCCAACCCCCGTGTTGTATCACGGGGGTAAATTCGACCTACCTATCAGCACTCACACAACCCTGCTCTAGTTGCAAGCTTGCGCGCTAGTTCCTTGTGTTGAGCTATACAGAATTATTTTTTGATCTAATTATCTGCTTTATGGTCATAGGCCACTGTTTGCAAATGAAAATTTCCCGTAAAATACCAAGTCTTCCGGTTTCAATGGTTCAGCTGTTAGCGATGGTTACGCTTATGTTAATAGGGGCTTCAACTACGTTATATTGGCTTGTTCAGGTGTTTTTGAAATTTGTATAACAAAACGTGGTACCTCAGAGGGAAAAATGAAGATAAAGAACAAAAGTAGGCTAATGGAAGATTTTCCTCCAGCGGTTTTATACCTCGATGATATAGAAAAAATCGTAACGATTTTGGAGACGTCATTTGATGATGTTTTAGTGTCTACAGAAGATTTTGAAGACGTTACATTAACAGAACTTTCGACGTTAGCATCTAAGACTCAAGGTGAACGTTTCAATCGTTTGCACATTAGATGTAGAAATCCACATATTAGCTTAGAGTTCTTACCTTACAAAATAACAGCTTTTATCAGCGATGAACGTCCAGACGTTATCGGTGCTATTGAAATGATTAAAACTATTATTAAGTCAAGAAAGAGACCGTTTTTTAAACTAATAAAATGGAGCAGTTACATCGTTCCTGGAGTTATCGCAGGATTATTTATTTCAGAATCAGATAAAATAATTGCCTTTGGAATGCTCGCCACAGCAGCTCTGTTTTGTGCCCTTTCTATTCGTTATGAAATGTCGAGTAGTGTGATCGTCAAAACAACTACGAAATCTGACACTCCAAATATACTGTTACGAAACTCTGAATCACTCATAGTGGCAATTCTAGCTGCACTGGTTGGTTCTATAGGATCTTATGTACTAACAAAGTACCTGTGAAATAATGTACAAAAAATAGTTTAAGAGGGATTCCCAACGCTTAGAGTTTTTCATTCCATCGTTGGGATTCTTTGTTTACTGTGGCAGAATTTATATTGTCATCAACCTTTTCTCTTAATGCTTGCTATAGCTCTTGCTAGGTTTAATAAGTGAGTAGAAGTCTTAATCTCTAGTTCAGACTGAATCCCCAATAGTGCAATCCCTGCCAATATTTGTTGTGGCCTCACCACTTGGCCTGTCGGCAACTCCATCTTGTCGTATAACATTTTGAACTGTAACCAATCTTCACTAATGCTTAGTTCCCGGCCTTTTGCCATTCTCATTAGCCTTTTGCACTCAGGCGGTATTGGTTTCCCTTCGTCCCATCCCGTGACCGTTCTCACAGTTTTAAAACACAGTTCCGCGACCTCTTCCTTGGTCATTTGACATTCTAACTCTCGAAAAATGTAATTCTTACTCATTTCGCGATACTTCAATGATAAAACCTCTAAATACAAGAGGTTGCAGTGATTCAAGGAGATATGCACGATTGAACATAAGCAGACATAATACGTAGTGGGATTGTTAGAGCAATTTAGTAATGTCCGGTTTGAACTACTTTAAAATATCCGCCTAATCTAACGTATTGGTCTTTTTAAGCATGCAGCAGCGCTCTTTAAGATCACAAAAAACAAATAGCTATATGTACCCAACGTCTGTACCGTCCGTAATTCGATCTCCGTGCACACAAACTTTATCAACAGAAAGCTTTTCTCTTCTCGTTTCCTGATTCATGCTCATGTTTGTAGTCATTTTTGCTGTGTTGTGTGTGAATCTTGTGGGCATTGGTTGTTGTTTTCTTTTCAGATTTCACACAGGCGACCATCTTTATTGATAACACCAAAACGACACCTTTATCAGTAGCCAATCAAATTGAATTATTTTACCTACAACCGTCACCAACTTTTCATGTGGCTCTTCTTCTGGCGCCAATGTTCGTACTAACATCTAAAACCGTTAACATGCGTACGCGTTTCACATGGGTACTTTAATGTCACGCTTAGTTTATGGGATGTCGTTGGAATCGATCTAGAGCATATATCCGATAGCTTTCAGGTATTTACACGAAGCTTATTAAACTCAGCAGTCCCTGTTTACCAACCTCACCCAGATAAACTAAAAGTTACGTTGTATCTTATTTTCAACAAGCGAATGTTAGATTACTGTCGCTCAGCTGCCAGATAAACCACTTAAACAGGCTACTATTTCATGTTTAAATTTTGATCTATCAAACAGTTATATGAATATATTTGGTGATTAGGCAATCAAATGCTATGCATTCAGGTCTCAGCTATGAATTAAAGTGTTAACATCAGGCAATTTTGTAAACTAGGTGTTTGATATGTTGCCTAAACTTTATAAGTTCAGATCCCTCCATGATAGAAACATACAGTCGATTGCCGAGTGTTCGCTGTGGTTCGATTATGCTAAAACTTTCAATAACCCTTTTGAATCTAACCACATATTCAAGAATGAACTTCAAAACAATTTCAAGGTTATGTGTTTTTCTCAATCCAGCGACCACCCTATACTATGGTCTCAGTATGGCGACAACTTTAAAGGTATGTGCATCGAGTATGACCTCAACTGCTATAACGGTGAGGCCAATCTCAACTGTTTCGAAGTCCAATACGAAGATGAGCCAAGCATGTTCCACTCAGTATCGTTGGGGGAATTGCAAGGATCTGAATTGGGATCTGAAATGTTCAAGGTTAAGCACTCTAATTGGTGCTACGAAAAGGAATACCGTTGGGTGCTATCTGATGAGGAAATGATCGGTAATAAGCTCTACCTTAATAGAGAATGCCTAAGCTCGGTGATTCTGTCAGAGCACGCTCCTGCCGACAGGAAGTTGAAAGTTCTGATGACTTGCCAGCGCCTTGGTATACCCGTTAAGCATGCAATTGCCAAGCAGGAGTCGTTTACATTCGAAGTGGTCTGTTAAACGGTATACAGCAAGATTTACAGGCGCTTTCATTACGTTACAGTGCAACAAAAAAGAGAGCCACATTTAATGTGGCTCCCTTTTTACATGTTCGTCGTCAGTTTTCCAGGCACTTGATCTTGCATCTGCTCAATCGTCGCTATAGACATTTGAACAGTTGAAAACCAATAAGGTCGGTGCTTAACGTTAAATAACTCACTATTCTCTAACGCTTCGAAAACAGAATACTTCCTACCTTGAGCCAAAGCTGCCCCATAAACCGTTCGCTCAAGTACAGGAGTGTCATTCACTTCCTCTAGAAGTGCCCTCTTTATGAACTGGTTTCCAGGGCTCCAATCTATAAATTCAACGAGGTTTTTTAGTAGTTTAAGCTCTAACTGCTCGACCATCGCTTCGAGAAACTGTGTATTTGGCATCACCTCAGTACAAGCATAATATTCGTCATGTTTGTCACTTGCTTCACGATAACCAAGCATCGTTTTTACCAATGCGTCTTCAAACGTGGAAGAAAAGTGGTTACAAATTAGAAACAAAGGCAGAACTCGCAACACGCCAAGTAAAATTCCTACGTTTGGATCTTTAACTGACGTTTCTTGAAGTCGAATTCGAGTCGCATTTGACGTCACGACCAAGTGCTGCCAAACCTTAGGTGTGATGTGTTTAATATTGCCATCATTCCACTTGATCAGCTGTTGACTCATTAACAAAGGGAACAATAAACGACAATTTTCAATACCTATCTGTCGTGCTGCAATTTTTGGATCGAGAATCACCTTAGATTTCTTTCCATATTTATCTGCAAACTCTTGATTGGAAACAAACTCAATTAAACTTGAGCTCAATGGCCTACTTTTCGCGGATATTTCATGGAGTTTGGAAAAGTTTAAAGATGGCGAATACGCAACACTAGCGAATTGATTGTAATCGGGTAAGTCTGAAAACAACGAACTTATTAAGGTACCTTGAAGCTTCTCAAGCATTAGCGCAGAAGCGGCATTGCTGACATCATCGATAACGTATCGTAAGGTTTGTTGCTTCGCGTCGACTTTCTCGCGATGAGCATTGACTCTATCCTGCTCGCAGCGCAATAAAATACGTTGGTTGTGAGATATGCGGTCAGATTCATCAAATATGACGCTATCACAATACCTATTTTCCAAACTTAGTAACGTGTCTACTGTAGATTGTGCGAGCTTATATTCAGGTGAGATTAACCATCGATTAAAGCGAGCTTCAACATTGATTGAGACCTTCCTTGAGATCTCAACGACTTCAGGGGTATAACTTTTATTTGCTAACAACAACAGTGACTTTCCTTTGCCGTAAATGCTCTTGTATCGGCATATCCTGCCTTTATAACAAAACTAATATTAATAGAAATTAGAGATTGGTTCACGAAATTGTTTCAATAAAATTAAGGATATTTAGTTATAGTGCGTTGAGAGTGGCTAGTGTGTGATATGTAGCCGGATATACTTTTCTGGAAAGCTGTATTTGAACCTTTTCTTCGTCGGTAGATTTTTTTTTGCCTGCTTGCAAACTTTACTATCTCCAGACGTTCTCACCTTTTTGATTCTTGCGTAACCTTTAGAGTGCTTCATCTCAATCATCAGATCGCAATAACCCTCGAAATCAACATTACTCTTGTTGAGCCCTTTCATGACGGTGACTTTTATCTTTTTGGCTACAGGATTAACCAATGCATCGTCGGGAAAAGCGACTGGGGATAAAAAACATAATAGTAATACTAGGTATCTCATACTGCTCTCTCTTTGTTGAGGGTGAGAACAGTATGCGGAGATTTAAGAGAAATGAAGGATTAACTTAGTATGAAGATTGACTAGCTAGCGCGTAACTCTCAACGATTACGCTTTCTTTGAGCCTTTAGACTTAAAACCATTATGCGGGAACACGTTACGAATACGTTGCTGTACGTTTTTAGGCACATCTTTAGTGAACTTGAGATTGTAGCCAGAACGTTTTGCATACACTTTTAGCTCACCTTTAAAGGTATTGTTATGACCAATCTCTTGAAGGTTATGCTTAAAGCTCGGTGGAAGATGCCCTTTAACTTGTTCGATCGCCCCGTCACTAAATTTAATTTTCAACACCGGTCGATCGACTGCTACTAACCAAAAAACTAATACCGCACCGATTAAGATTACGTACATCATAATGTCACCACTACTGTTGATGGTTATTTATCGTCAGAAAGGAGTTTGCTTAAGTCTTCTTTAAGGCTAGTCACCGTCTTGCTGGCCTGTTCACTACGAGACGCTTCGCTAACCAAATACTCGATGGCGTCGGAAAGCGTACAACCTAGCTCGTTCGCTCGTTGAGATAGTTTTTCCCATACACGATAATCAAGGTCGATTGATTTCTTCTTGGTGTGAACTTGTTCAGCATTGAAGTGGCGCTTTCGCTTAGCTCTGATCGCTTGTTTAAGCTTGTTATCGAGCTCAGGAGACATGTTGTTAGAGATCCACTCAAGAACACCCGTAGGCTGGTGTTCCAGCTTCAATAAGGCTTGAACAGCAACATCAGCTTCACTTGAATCAATATGGCAAGTGATCGATTCACCTTCTTTCCATTTTTTGACCAGATAGTTCCATTTCCAACCACATTCCAAGTTTTCAAGTTGCTGATATTTCATGTCTAATCTCGAGAGTTAATCCTAGTGACAGCGTAACCCAAAATGGGCTGTTTAACAATTATTGTCTTGAAAGAATAGACCAAGATCATACTTATATTAGCTTAGTGATTAGTAACTACCACATAGAGCTACAAGCGAGATCGGTTTTTCTATATACTCCCTACCTCATTATCATAATCAGAAACTTAAATGACTCAAGTAGATTGGCGACATGTTACGCCTCAGTACGACGAATATAGCGCTCAATTAGAGCAATTCCCTGACATCTCGCCTTTCCCGTTTTCAGATATTCAACATAGATTCAAAGATGCGCTAACCCGCTTTGTCCGTTTGTCTAACCTTTCGCGTGTTTTACTTGTAAACGCTCCGGACAATTCGATCTATCGTCAAATGATTGTTGAATCTCTAGTCACTGCTTTAGATGATCACACTCTACCGGTTATAAAAACTGAATCTTTAAATGCTGCCTCTCTTTTTGACCAAGTTCAATCGAAAGACGGTAAGGTTGTTGCGACAAAACCTGGCCTCCTGGCTAGAGCAAACAACGGTTATCTGATCGTTTCAGCAAACTTGATCTTAGCAAACCCAGGAAGCTGGTTACTGCTTAAATCTGCGCTGCTTGGTGAAGCCGTAGAGCCTATCAGTAGCAACCCTGAGCACTTGAACCAATCTCCAACTTTGCCTCTTACCTACAACATTAAGTTGATTGTGGTTGGTGATAGAGCTCAATTAGGTGACCTTGATTATCTAGACAGCGATATTCAAACCGGTTTTTGCCTATTTAGCGAAATTGAGCAAGATATCAAGATCTCTGAAGAGAATTTGACTCAATATCTTGGTTACCTTAAGTGGCTTCAACTACGCTATGAACTGCCAACCATCACGCAACAAGCGTTGACGGGCATTCTTACTGCCGGAGCAAGAGAGACTGAAGATCAAAGCTATACTCCATTATGCCCTATTTGGCACAATGCGTTATTGAACGAAGCTTTGATTGAAGCTAACAATGGTGAGATTGATATTCACCATATCCAACAAGCTCAACAACACAAATACAACCGAGAGTCGTACCTACCAGAACGCGCTCTTGATGATATTCGAGATGGCCAAGTCATTATTGAAACTGAAGGTGAACAAGTTGGTCAGGTTAATGGCCTAACAGTCATCGATGTTCCTGGGCACCCGATATCGTATGGTGAACCTGCACGAATTTCCTGTGTTATTCACTTTGGTGATGGTGATATTGCCGATGTTGAGCGCAAAGCCGAACTTGGTGGTAATCTTCATGCTAAAGGTATGATGATCATGCAAGCATTTGTGAGCAGCGCACTCAACCTTGAAGATCCGCTACCTTATGCCGCTTCTGTGGTATTTGAGCAATCGTATTGCGAAGTAGATGGCGATAGTGCTTCTCTTGCAGAACTTTGCTCTTTGGTGAGTGCTTTGTCTGAATACCCTATCAATCAACAAATTGCGGTTACTGGTGCAGTGGACCAATTTGGTCGTGTACAAGCGGTTGGTGGGCTAAACGAAAAAATCGAAGGCTTTTACCATGTGTGTAAGCACAATGGCTTAACTGGCGAACAAGGTGTGATACTTCCAAGATCAAATTTAAGGCACCTTGCACTGAAGCCAGACCTTATTGAAAGCATTAAGAATGAAGAATTCCATATTTGGTCTGTGTCTAATGTAGATGAAGCAATTCCTCTCATTATGAACAAACCATTTAGAGACGATGAACAAGAAAGCGTTCTGAGCAAAATCGCGGAACGTATTGAAAACTTTGAAAGACATGAGCACCCTATTGGAATCGTTGGACGCATTAAAAACTGGTTTGTCTAGTACTGATCGGACTTGTTTAGCGTACACCTGTTCACTAATATGCACCTATCAAAAATCGGAGTAATTGATAATGCAAAACAAACGTGATTCTTACACTCGCGAAGAGCTTCTAGCATCAAGCCAAGGCGAACTATGGCCACAAGGTCCTCAACTACCAGCACCGAACATGCTAATGATGGATCGCATCACTAAAATGTCTGAAACTGAAGGTGATTACGGTAAAGGTTTAGTTCTTGCTGAGCTGGATATTACTCCTGACCTATGGTTCTTCGATTGTCACTTCCCAGGTGACCCTGTAATGCCGGGTTGTCTAGGCCTTGACGCAATGTGGCAGCTGGTTGGCTTCTACCTTGGTTGGGTTGGCGGCGAAGGTAAAGGTCGAGCTCTAGGTGTTGGCGAAGTGAAATTCACTGGTCAAATTCTGCCAACAGCGAAAAAAGTAACTTACGAGATCCACATGAAGCGTGTTGTTAACCGTCGCCTAGTTATGGGTCTTGCGGATGGTCGCGTACTTGTTGATGGTAAAGAGATCTACGTTGCTAAAGATTTGAAAGTTGGCCTTTTCCAAGATACGTCAGCATTCTAATCTAACTATTAGATTTTTAATAAAGCAGCCCATGGCTGCTTTATTTTCATTTCAATAAATTTAGTTATAGTGCATTAAAATATCCCGTATTAAGCTTGAAACAGGATAAATCCACCAGCGATACGCTTATGATAGCGAAACTAGAATTCTATATAGCTCTGGGAATCTTTGTATTGTTCTGAAACTAACAAGGCTCCAGCCGTTGTAATCAACAGACAATGGAGCCCTGACCTTGAATTCTTTACGCCCTATCTACTTATAGAGACCTGATTGCTTATCATCTTTGGCATCACGCCAACCACCTAACCAATAAGACCGAGAGTCCATTTGGCTATATGGGCAAGCTTCTTGCGACCTACCATTTAAACCAGCTTTGTAGCCTTGAGATTGTGCTCGTTCTAGTCGATCACGCTTTTGTCTCTTCATAGTGCAGTCCTCATACGGGTGTTCCATTTACTAACATACAATGATTACAACTTTGCGGAGTTTTTGTGACTCCAACTTTAAGAATCGATCAGATTTTCACTTTTCTCAAGGCGAAAAAAAGCCCGAGTTCAGAATTGTGAACTCGGGCCCAAGAGATAAATTATTTAAATTTTCTGCGGAACCCTAACAGACCAAGCACAGTCAAAGTTAACCAACCTAGGCTACCACCTTGACGATCAACTTTCTCTGAGTCGGCACTACGAGTTTGGATATCAGCTTTAGTTGCACCGGCAATTGGTACAAGCTTAACTGCAACAACCTCTTCTACCGCGTTAGATGACGCGCCACCACAGTATGAGTTGTGAGACGTTGTGTCATACGGTTGAGTCGTTCCTCCAACTGTACATTTGATAGCAGTAGCAGAGATCACACCAGCATCGTTAATGTCAGTAGCATCAATAATTCGGAACTTGTTGTTCTCTCCGGAAACATTACCATCATTTGTTAGATCATCTAACCACCAAGCCTGACCGTTAAAGATGTCTACACGACGAGCTTCAGTTGATGAAGACACGTTATAAGGATATATAAAGCCTCTGTGTCTTCTTTCACTACCATCAACCTCACGAGTGGTTTCTGCATCTATTTGGCCAACAAACTCATTAAAGTTGTTAACTGCTTTAGCTTCACCGCTCGAACCACCAAAGAAGATACCACCAGACAAGTACGTTGCTGTTGGGTTTTTAGCATCGGTTACAACGAAAGGCTTATTACCTGCACTACCACTCTCTGGTACATAACCATTACGCTTAGAATAACCAACAGCGAACAAATTATCGTTGATGTCAGTCGCTACAGAGTTACTGTATCTAGCATCGTCGTTAGACGAGCCTGACTTAACCTCTGCACCGCTAATCTGTGTAGTCGTCCATGTTGCACCAGTAAGATCTAATGAGTCACTCACAAAAACACTGGCGTTCATGTCTTGTAGGTCACCATTACCATCTGCAGTATTATAGCCAACACCGTAAAAACCAGAACCTGATTCAACGATTGAACGCATACTGCCTTGAGCAAAGTAATCACCTTGTTTAGCGTCACCGCTGCGAATCCAATCGATTTCTTTGGTCGTAGTACCGTCCCAGATCGCCGCTTTAGAAGCATAGGCCTTATCTGGTTCTGATGTATCAGTCGGAACAAACTCTTCAGAGACACTACCTACATTATAAACAGTACCGTTGCTTGCCTTAATCGCTTTCCATGCACGAGTTTCAGACGTACCAGTAGGCCCAGCCGTCGTCGTAAACATCGCGTTATTGCGAATATCACCTTTAGATTTAACACCTAGTGGTTGAGCATTGTCATCTAGAGAGTTAATTACCGTATTACGAGTGTCAAATGTAGCGCCACCTTCGACAAAGGCTTTAGCATTGACGTGAGTAAGGTCATTTCTTTCCTTGCTCCAAGTATCATTCCAACGGTTTTGCGCCCAACTTTCACATGTAGAGTATCTTAGCTCTCGGTAGCAATAGTTTTCGAAATCATCGAACTCTTGGATGTATTGGAACGGAGCGTCCATAGCGAAAGGCACTTCTTCGCGATAACTTACAGCTTCGACTGTATTGCGAGTTTCACCAGCCAATTTGAAGCTGTCACACGCAACACCACCGACAGTACCAGTAGTAAAACAACTCTCTGTTCCAGAAACAGTCGCTGGCTGAATCGCAACACCAAAGATCTCTGATGCGCCAGTAATCGAAGGAGTAACTTCCACTACCTTATAAAGCGCAGCATTCGCATTAGTTGCAGCAAAAACTAATGCTGCAACTGTTGTTAATTTAAATTTAGTACAAGTCATTATTACTTCTTAACTTTCCTGTTGTAGTGCCTCGAGCTCTTCCCAGCGCTCAAAAGCAACTTCAAGCTCCTGCTCTGCTGCAGATAGCTTATCTAATACTGGTTGTGTCTGCTCTACAGATTTTGAAAAGAAGCTTGGATCGTTGACTTCTTCCTGAAGAGTTTCAATTTGAGTTTCCAATTCTTCTAAACGCATTGGTAGCGCTTCTAGTTCTCGTTGTAGCTTATACGATAACTTCTTAGGTTTAGCCTTAACTGGCGCAGTTTTGGGAGTTTCCTCAACTACTTTCTCAGGCTTTGATGGCTTTTCAACCTGTCGGTACTCTAATGCTTGTTTTCTTTGCTGCTGAGCATCGTGATAACCACCAACAAATTCTTCAATAACGCCATTACCTTCAAAGATCCAACTTGTCATAACCGTGTTATCAACAAACTGACGATCGTGGCTCACTAAAAGAAGCGTACCCTGATAGTTGGCAAGCAAATCTTCTAAAAGTTCCAAAGTTTCGATATCTAGATCGTTGGTTGGCTCATCGAGAATCAATAAGTTGTTCGACTTAAGGAAGATACGAGCTAGTAACAGACGGTTTTTCTCACCACCAGATAGTGCTTTAACAGGAGTACGAGCACGTTTTGGAGAGAATAAGAAATCTTGTAAGTAGCTGAGTGCATGACGCTCACGGCCACCTACAGTGACTTCTTGCTTACCATCCGCTAAGTTATCGATTACAGACTTCTCAGGGTCTAGAATTTCGCGGTATTGGTCGAAGTAAGCCACTTCAAGTTTAGTACCACAATGCAGACGACCTGAATCAGGCTTAAGCTGGTCAAGAAGCAGCTTAAGTACCGTACTCTTACCACAACCGTTAGGACCAATCAGAGCGATACGATCACCACGCATGATGTTGAAGCTGAAGTCTTTAACAATCTCTTTGCCTTCGAAGCCAAAGTTAATGTTCTCAGCTTCAAATACAATCTTGCCTGAACGCTGGCCATCGTCGATTTGGATGATCGCTTTGCCTTGCACTTCACGACGGTTCAAACGTTCTTCACGTAGCTTCTTAAGCGCACGTACGCGGCCTTCGTTACGAGTTCGACGAGCTTTAATGCCTTGACGAATCCATACTTCTTCCTGAGCGAGCTTTTTATCAAATTCAGCGTTCTGCATCTCTTCAACACGAAGCGCTTCTTCTTTCTCAACAAGATAGTTTTCGTAATCACCCGGGAAAGAGCTCAATTTACCGCGATCAAGATCGACAATACGTGTTGCCATCGATTTAATGAACGCACGGTCATGCGAGATAAAGATGATTGAACCGCGGAAGTCTTTCAGGAAACCCTCTAACCATTCAATGGTCGCAACATCCAAGTGGTTAGTCGGTTCGTCAAGTAGAAGCACGTCAGGATCACATACAAGCGCACGAGCAAGCGCCGCTTTACGTTGCCAACCACCAGATAAATCAGTCAGCTTTGTTTCAGCTGTCAACTTAAGTGCAGCCAATACGTTGCTTACGCGATCTTCAAAGCGCCATGCATTCGCATGATCCAATTGCTCTTGAACACGAGTAAGACGATTTAGGTTCTTTTCACTAGGGTCAGTACCGATGAGATCCAGAAGATCATGATAGATCTTCAACTGTTCACCGATTTCCGCTAGGCCACCAGCAACGTAATCATAAACGGTACCTTGCTCATTGCGCGGTGGATCTTGCTCAAGGCGAGATACAACCACATCTTGTGTGATTTGCATCTTGCCGTCGTCCATGATGATGTTCCCAGACAGGATTTTCATCAACGTAGACTTACCTGCGCCATTGCGCCCTACTAAACACACACGTTCGTTTTCTTGCAGTGCGAAGTCCGCACGATCTAATAACGGGTGATCGCCAAACGCTAATTGCCCATTATGAATTGTAAGTAATGCCATTCTTCTTTAACCAATCTTTAAGTTCTAACAAGCCAAATGGCCAGTTAAGCTCTGAGCTTTGAGAAAGGTCAGAGCTTTCAAATTTGAGCACCGGAATAGTGACCCCGTAACGGGAAAAGAGCTCATCATCAAATGCAATGTCGACAACGTTGACGTGATGGCTAATGTTTAACTGTTCCGTGAGTTGGAATGCCATCTCACATAGATGGCACCCTTCTGTACTGTAGAGAGTCAGCACTATATATCCTTATACAATCTCTTAACTACTTATGTGTAATCAACCAGCAGTTATGAATGTGCTTATTGCGAGAGAAGTCCAATGGAAGCGTCTTAGCTGAGATATTTTGAGCTTTAAGACCTAACGCTTCTAGACCTTCTAGATCCATTTTGAAGTGACGTTTGTTGTTAGAGAACACAATCGTGCCTTCTTCACGAAGAAGACGCTTAAGGTTTTCCATCAACTGAATATGATCACGTTGAACATCGAAAGATTGATCCATACGCTTTGAGTTTGAGAACGTAGGTGGATCAATAAAGATCAGGTCGTAAGAACCCTGCTCTTTAACCAACCACTGTAAGCAGTCAGCTTGCACAAACTGATGTTGACGACCAACACGGCCATTAAGCTCCATGTTCTGTTTTGCCCACTCAAGGTAGGTATTAGACATATCAACCGTTGTTGTAGAACGCGCGCCACCTACAGCAGCATGAACAGATGCACTGCCTGTGTAAGCGAACAGGTTTAGGAAATCTTTACCTGCAGCCATCTCACCGATACGACGACGAGTGATCTTATGATCTAGGAACAAGCCTGTATCTAAGTAATCATGAAGATTAACAATCAGCTTAACGCCGTATTCGTTCACTTCTAGGTTAGATGAGTCTTGAGCCATCTTCTGGTATTGAGAACGGCCTTTCTGCTTCTGACGAACCTTTAGAACCACATTGTTCGCTTCAACGCCCGTTACTTGAATAGAAGCACGGATGATATCGGTTAAGCGACGTTTTGCCTTCTCTTCCGGAACATCTTTAGGCGCTGCGTATTCTTGAATCACAAGGTGACCTGGGTATACGTCAATCGCTACATTGTATTCTGGTAAGTCAGCATCGTAGATACGGTAACAATCTAATTGCTCTTTCTTAGCCCACTTGCCAATTTTACCGATGTTCTTTTTAAGTCGGTTTGCAAAGTCAGGAGCAATCAGCTGTTCTTGCTCGCCCGTTGGACGTTCTGACATCGGACGATCTGAAATTGAGTAGTTCTTTTGGTGACACGGTAACGCACCATTATTCAATTTGAACTGTTTGTCTGCACGCATGCGTAAGCAGCTTAGTAACTCGTCTGAGCTAGAGAAGATAGATGCGTTGCAACCACCAAATTCCGCTTTAAGTTGTGCACCGAATGCGGTGTAAAGTGCAATTAGGCCAGGCTCTGTACCCAGACGCTCACCATAAGGTGGGTTAGAAACAATCACACCATCAGTAAATTCCGTAGGGCGCTTAAGCTTTGCTGCATCACCTACTTCGAATTCAATCAGATCTTCTACACCAGCACGACGAGCATTGTCGCGCGCTGTTTTGATCATGCGTTCATCGTTGTCGTAACCATAGAACTTACATTCTACTTTCTTAACGCCACGACGACCTTGAACGTTCGCTTCAGCTTTAACTTCAGCCCAAAGCTCTGGTTCGAAATCTTCTAGTGATTCAAAACACCACTTCTGGCGTTTAACACCAGGAGCCATGTTTGCAGCCATCATTGCCGCTTCAATCACTAACGTACCTGAACCACACATAGGGTCTAAGAATGGTTTCGTTGCATCCCAACCACTACGAAGAAGAATCGCTGCAGCAAGCGTTTCACGCAGAGGTGCGCGACCTGATTCAGGACGATAACCACGTTGGTGAAGACCGCTTCCCACCATATCAACACCAAGAATCGCTTTATCACGGTGTAGACGAACGTGAATACGAATGTCTGGGTTCTCTTTGCTGATAGAAGGACGAGGCAAAGACTTCTTCTCGAAGCAATCAACAACGGCATCTTTTACTTTCATCGCACCGTATTGGCTGTTACGGATTTCGTTGTTCGTACCATTAAAGTCAACAACGAAACGCTTAGAGCTATGGAATTGATTTACCCAGTTAACCGCAGTGGTTGATAGGTACAAATCCATGTCGTCCATACAAGTGAATTCAGAAAGGACACGTACAAATCGAGAAGCCAAACGGCTCCACAAACAACAACGATAAATTTGCTCATTGGTCGCTTTGAATTTAACACCTGCTTGAACAGGTTTTGCGTTTGTAATCCCTAGTTGGGTTAGTTCTTCAACTAATAAATTCTCAAGGCCGTTTGAGGTAACCGCTAGATATTGATTCATAGTGTTCTTTTATTGATAAAAATGAGCTCGATTATACCTGAATTTGTAACTAGAGCATCACACTAAACGCGTCTTTTCATTGAATCTTTCGACTAACTGGCTAGCAAATGCACAGTCTTGAAGCGATCGCTTACCCACATCCCCTTAGAACACAAGACCTATCGAACCAACTCCATTTCTGACCATTTGTTAACCAAAACAGCAATGTGAATTTATATTCACCTTTAAACTGGTATATACCAGGAGGGATTTATGGGTGAAATTTAGCTACAAAAGACCAAAAACAGGGAATAAAGATGGACCAACTACACTTCTAGCGATGAAAAAAAGCTGAAATTAAGGCGAAAAAATAGTCGTAAGTTCACTATTTAAATGGTTAAGCAGTGATGTATTTATCAGGATGAGGTTTTTTAGGCACAAAAAAATCGGCTATTGAGCCGATTTTGGGGAAGGTTTGACAGGTTTACGCGTTGCGATGTGTGTGAGAAATGATGGACTGAATAGAAGGCTAACCGACCATCGCAATGTGCGTTTGATGAAGAATAGCGTTCGCGTCTATCATTCTATCGTGCATGACCTTAATCGAGTCGCCAAAGCGTAACCCTTTTGAAGGTGTAAGCAGAAACTCTTCTAGGTCGACAAATGCACATAGGCTCGCGCACTCTCCCACTTCTAATACAATGAAATACCCTAAGCTATGTTCGTTATTCATTTGTACGATATCCCCTTCTTGAGGATATTCATGCCCAGCGCCCTGTGAGTCGAAGAACCAACTCTTAGGCTGTACAGGCTTATGGAAGCGTTTTGCTGCCACACAATAAAGCGCTAGTTCAGCTTGACGAGGCTCAGACAGTTCTAAGCCAGAAATTTGTTCTTTGAAGGTTTGGTATGAAGATGCGTCATCAACGGTGAATTCATTATCTCTAAACGCGCAGTCCACCAGCTTATTGCGGACCAGATTCGTTTTGAAAATCATATCCTCTCCGAGGTTTAGCATTAATGAACATTGCTGCTCATCGTAATACCAACTCCATGTATCGCTAGGTTTAAGCATCATTTCGTCTCACACTGTTGAACCATTCCATTAGGTAAAACGCAAAATTACCTTCAATTACAGTAATTTTACTGAGCAATAGGCAAAAAAAAAGAGGAAATGAATTCCTCTTTCTTATCGCTTTTCTCTACAACTCAGTAAGTTACAGTGTCTCTTTTAGTAAGACGATGCCAGATTGTCGCTTTTCAAGAATAAAAGCAATTTTAAGCTTATAGATTTTTAACGATGTCGCCAACTAGGCCTGGACCTTTGTAGATGAAACCAGAGTAAACTTGTACAAGCTTCGCGCCTGCCATCATTTTCTCTTTTGCAGCAACATACGAGTCAACACCACCTACTCCAATGATCGGCAGTTTGTCACCAAGCTCTTCGTGAAGTTTGCGAACTACTTCAGTGCTGCGAGATTGAACTGGACGTCCACTTAGGCCACCCGCTTCATCGCAATGTTTCATACCTTCAACGATTGAACGATCCAATGTTGTATTTGTTGCGATCACACCATCGATCTTATTTTTGATCAATGATTCACAAATTTGGCTAATTTCGTCGTCACTTAGATCCGGAGCAATCTTAAGAGCAAGAGGCACATATTTACCATGCTTCTCTTCCAGTTCAGATTGTTTGGTTTTAAGTTCAGACAACAGATCGTCTAGAGCTTCGCCGTATTGTAGAGAACGAAGTCCTGGAGTATTTGGTGAAGAGATGTTCACAGCAATGTAACCAGCGTATTGATATACCTTCTCCATACAGATCAAGTAATCTTCAGCGCCCTTTTCAATTGGTGTGTCTTTGTTCTTACCGATGTTAATACCTAAGATGCCATCGTAGTTCGACTTCTTAACATTCTCAACAAGGTTGTCGACGCCTAGGTTGTTAAAGCCCATGCGGTTGATGATACCTTCAGCTTCTACAAGACGGAATAAACGAGGTTTGTCGTTACCCGCTTGTGGACGTGGAGTCACTGTTCCTACTTCTACGAAACCAAAACCCATAGCGCCAAATGCATCAATACATTCGCCGTTTTTATCTAGGCCTGCCGCGAGGCCAACTGGGTTTTTAAAAGTAAGACCCATGCACTCTACAGGTCGATGAGGTAATTGTTGGCGATACAAAAGATCAATTGGTGTGCCTGTAAAGCGTTTGAAATTTTGAATTGCAAGATCATGTGCCTTTTCGGCATCAAGTTGGAAAAAGCCAGTTCTGGCTAGACGGTAAAGCATTGTGCCTCCGATAGAAAAAAGCCCCGTGTAAACGGGGCGATATTATTTACTTATTTACCCAACTATTCAATCTATTACTGTCTGTAAGGGTAAGATAATCGAGTTTGCTAACGAATGAGGTTCATTATTAAGCAAACGTTATCGTTTCTTCAGGTTATTAACCCATTTCTAATCTCAACCTTAGTACAGCCACCAACTCACTTAACAACAAACCACGTGTCCGTCGAGGTTGGTCCTTCAAAAATCGTTAGTTCTATTGATCCCACTTTACCGAAACGAAAAAGGCAGACCTTGTGGCCTGCCCTTATATTTTTCGTTTTATCTAGTGACTAGTCTTTCGACATGCAGTTTAGATTCAACAACATCAATTCACGTAACGCCACTGAGAACTTAGCAAACTCATGAACAGAACCCACTTTGAATTCGTTCAAGATGCTCTCCCAACGATGCAGAGAAACAGAGTTACTTTCCATCCAGTCATCAAGCGCTTTAATCACATCGATGTCTGAAGCACAGCCACAGTTAAGTACTTGGCCAGTTAGCTGACGTTGTTGCCAATCCAGATCTTCTCTGAATGCAGCACGTGCCAGCGCTTGCCAGTTGTTGTCTACAGCTTGGCCATTGATTTGCTTCAAGAACCAATGCAGTGACAAACGGTCGCCAAGGTTGAAGTAAAGCTTAGACGCTTGTTGGACTGTTTTACCTGTTTCACGAGCCACTGTGGATATATCCAGTGCTGAGTACAGGCTAGACAAACGAGCCACTGAATTAGCCAGCTCAGCATTTACACCTTGATCAATCCATAGTTGAGCCATTGCTTGATGCTCTTCTACTTCTGATGCGACTAGGTTTTCGTCCAGTTTTTCAGTAATCGCAGCCACATCACCTTGGTAAAGCTCAATCAATGCGTTCACTGACTGTTTACCCGTACGGTTTCTTAGCAACCAGCGTGCTAGGCGACGAAGCGTACGACGCACATGGTAAAGCAATTCGTATTGAGCTTCAGAACTTGAGATGTTGTCCAGTTCACGGATGCTCTTTAGTACCTTACCTAGACCGTAGATTTCACGTGATGCCGCGTAAGCATTCGCAATATCAACAATGTTCGCGCCCGTCTCTTCTTGCAAACGAGTCACAAAGTTACAGCCCATCTCGTTAACCATTTGGTTAGCAAGCGCAGTTGCAATGATCTCGGCACGTAGTGGATGGTTATCCATGTGCTGGGAGTAGTTACGGCGTAACTCCGTTGGGAAGTATTGCATCAGTTGTTGAGCATGGAACTCATCATTCGCAATATCATCACTTACAAGATCTTCTTTTAGAACCATTTTACCGTAAGCGATCAATACTGATAGCTCAGGTCTTGTTAGTGCTTGGCCTTGCTTCTCACGCTCTAACAGCGTTTCGTCATCTGGGATGTATTCCAAACCACGGTCTAAATACCCTGCTTTTTCCATTGTGTGGATGAAGCGGATTTGCTCTTTCACTAAGCCAACACCTTGATGCTCAGTCACAGAGATGGACTCAGCTTGGCAGTACGCATCATCTAGTACGATTTCACCAACTTCATCTTCCATTGACTCAAGCACTTGGTTACGTTGCTTAACGGTTAGATCACCATTAGACACTAAGCCATTCAAGAAGATCTTAATGTTAACTTCGTTATCCGAGCAATCTACACCACCAACGTTATCAACAAAGTCAGTATTCACTCGACCGCCCGTTAGAGCGTATTCAATACGACCCAATTGAGTCATACCCAAGTTACCGCCTTCACCAACAACCTTAGCTTTTAGGTCACGGCCATCAATACGTAGCACGTCATTTGCACGGTCACCCACATCAGTATGAGTCTCGCTAGAAGACTTAACGTAAGTACCAATACCGCCATTCCAAAGTAGATCAACCTGCATAGACAAGATCGCTTTGATCAAGTCGTTTGGTGCCATAGAAGCTTTCTTGGTACCCAGCATTTTCTGAATTTCAGGTGTTAGGGAAATAGACTTCGCTCGACGAGAGAAGATGCCACCACCTTGAGAAATCAGGTCTTTATTGTAATCTTCCCAGCTTGAACGAGGCAGATTAAACAGACGGTCACGCTCTACCCAGCTTGATGCCGACTCTGGATTCGGGTCAATGAAGATATGCATGTGGTTAAACGCAGCTTGTAAGCGAATATGCTTAGATAGCAGCATACCGTTACCAAATACGTCGCCCGCCATATCACCTACACCAATTGCAGTGAAGTCTGTGCTTTGACAGTTGATGCCCATTTCACGGAAGTGACGTTTAACAGATTCCCAACCACCTTTCGCCGTGATACCCATAGCTTTATGGTCGTAACCGTTAGAACCACCAGAGGCAAACGCGTCACCTAACCAGAAGTTGTACTCTTCAGCTACCGAGTTCGCTAGATCTGAGAATGTCGCGGTACCTTTATCGGCAGCTACAACCAAGTACGGGTCATCTTCATCGTGACGAACAACACTCTTAGGTGGGATAACCTCACCTTCAATGATGTTGTCTGATACGTCTAGTAAGGCACGGATGAAGCGCTTGTAACAACGTTGACCTTCAGCAAAGATCTCATCTCGGCCAGACATAGTGTGTTGACGCTTACAAACAAAACCACCTTTAGCACCAACCGGAACGATAACCGTGTTCTTAACTTGTTGCGCTTTAACTAGACCTAGAATCTCAGTACGGAAGTCCTCTTGACGGTCTGACCAACGTAAACCACCACGTGCTACTTTACCGCCACGTAGATGAACACCCTCAATATCTGGTGCGTAAACGAAGATTTCAAACGCAGGAACCGGCGCAGGGATATCTGGAATCTCGCTTGGTCTCATTTTCAGAGCCAACCAAGGTTTAGACTGCTTGTTCTCATCTACTTGGTAGTAGTTAGTACGAAGCGTTGCAGTGATCATTTCCATGTAGCGACGAATGATACGATCATCATCCAAGCTCTCTACATGATCCAACTGTTCAGTGATCTTCTTAATAAGATCTTGTTGGCCTTTCACGCTGCCCTTCAGTTTAGGATCGAAACGCTTGCCGAATAAGCTCACTAGCCCTTTTGCTAACTCTGGGTAATGAGACAATGTGTCTTCAATGTATTGTTGGCTGAATGGGAAACCCACTTGACGCATGTAACGAGCATAAGCACGTAAAATTGAGATTTCACGGCCAGAAAGACCAGCGCCAAGTACCAAACGGTTGAAACCATCGCTGTCTAACTCACCCGCCCAAATTGCTGCGAACGCTTGTTGGAAAAGATCGCGCGCTTCGCGAAGATCGATAGTCTTATCGCTCTTGTGCAACATCGAGAAATCAAGGATCCAATATGTCACACCATTAGTTTTACGCACTTCATAAGGTGATTCACCAATAACGCGTAGGCCAAAGTTTTCAAGCATTGGCATAACATCAGAAAGGTGAATTGGCTCATCGCTGTGGTAGAACAACTTCAAACGAACTGCTTTTGAATCTGCCGCCTCTTCTTGAGGACGGTAGAAAAGCATACCCAATTTGTTGTCTTCACTTAGTGCTTCTAAACGTTCAATATCCGCAACTGCAGAACCTGGCATCATGTCTTCTTTGTACGAACGTGGGAATGCACGCATGTACTCTTTCGACAATGGAAGACCTTTGCTCTCACCGAAGTTTGCAATGATTGATTCAGACAGACGGTCATCCCACGTAGACGATACTTCCATTAAATTTTGCTCAATTGTTTTCACGTCCACATCCATGTTGTTGTTATCAACACGAACAATATAGTGCGTTCTTGCTAGCGGGCTTTCAGAGAAGTACGTTGTAAATTCAACCTCTTCTTCACAACCAAAGTACTGTTTCAAGATGCGCTGTGTTTGGCGACGAAGCTCAGTGTTGTAACGATCTTTTGTTACGTAAACCATGCAGCTAAAGAAACGACCAAACGGGTCTTTGCGAACAAACAATCGCAGAAGATCGCGATCTTGCATTTGTACTACGCCCGTACCGACTTCTAGTAGCTCTTCTTCTCGAGCTTGCAGCAGTTCATCACGTGGGTAGTTTTCAAGAATGTTGTGCAGCGCTTTGTAAGAGTATGAACCTTCACGGTAACCACTCGCATCCAAAATACGTTCTACTTTCTCGCGAACAAGAGGAATCGTTTCAACGGTTTGGTTATAAACGGCAGATGTGTAAAGGCCAGTAAAGCGGTGCTCACCAATGACCTTACCGTTCTTATCGAACTTCTTAATACCAATGTAATCGTTGTAAGCTGGGCGGTGAATGCGTGAAGCCGTGTTGCCCTTGGTTACGATAAGTACATAAGGCTTTTTCGCTTCAAGGCGTGCCGAATCAGAAAACTCAGATAACTTAACGTTACGTACACGATCTGAGTTCGCAAACAAACCAAGACCTTGCTCCTTGGTCGGTTGCAGTTCAGTGTCGCCGTTAACTGAAACTAGGTCATATTCCTTATAACCCATGAATGTAAAGTTGTGTTCACCTAACCAACGAAGAAACGCCAACGTTTCATCAAAACGTTGGCCATCTACAGGAATGCTCTCTTTCTGCTTTTCTACTTGATTGGTTACTTCTTCAAGTCGTTCTACCATCTTCAACCAATCGTTCACAACTAAGCTAGTATCGGTAAAGATATCCAGTAGCTCCGTTTTAAGCGCTGTCATTTCAGCTTTACTGCTAAGACGGTCAACCTCAATATGGAAAAGCGATTGGAATGCACCTTCGTTATTGCTTACACCGACAACACTGCCCTTATCTGAGCGAGAGATTTGTGTTGGGTTATGAAGCATAAGGTGAGAAGAAAGGTCTAGGCGAGTCAATGCCATTTTTACGGAATCAACAAGGAATGGGCTGTCTGGAACGACTATCTCAACGATAGTATGAGTAGACTGCCAACCTTGACGACTTACCGTCGGGTTGAAAACGCGTACAGAGATTTCGTCGGCTTTCTTTTCATTGATGTGATGCCATAAGCTAACTACAGCACCATATAAATCGGATTCGTTTCTCTGAGTTAGATCGTCGTGAGAAACGTTACTAAACAAGTGTTGAGCAAGTTGAGTTACGAGAGGTCGATGAGCAAGGTCAAGTTTGTCTTGAATCAGCTTGTAAACTTTTTCAAGTAAAACTGGAACCACAGTTTCACGTGCGGTCATAGTCACACTCCACAATTAGAATTATATTTTATTATTAGGGGGATCACTTAAGCTAGTGTTTGAAACGTGCCGCTGAGCGCTTTTCTACTAACGAGTTAAGCAGAGGTAATGCATTCATTTATTGTAAAAGCATTATTGAAAAATAGTTAATTGTTTTGGAGGTGGTAAGAGGTGAAATGTTTGATTATGTGATTAAGATTCCTTTTAACTCACTAGGCACGCCAAGGTTTACAGAGCTTCCAACTTAATAAACTTATTTTTTTGGTCAGTTGTCAGCCTAAACTGCCCTCTAACCCCTATTTGTGTAAGAAATGGTCTGAATCGAGTTGCAGGTAACTGTAAACGTAAACCTGTTGTTGTTATCACTTGAACTTTACTTGCCGCACCAGAATAGCTGGCTAAAAACTGCTGATATGAGATGTTAAGTTGGAAAATATAGCGATTCATACAATACCTGTATAAATATACAGTGCCAGTATTTTTTGGCACTTGACGATGTCTGACTGTGAAACCTAGCTTGAAACTGCTCTAGCTTATCGAAAATTCGATGAACCAGAAACAAAAAATCAGTGGCAGATATTCTCTACCACTGACGACTTTTCTTGATAAGTAAACAGATTTAAGTAAACCGTTACTTGAGAACGTTTAACTTAAGCTTCTAGTGCCTTCGTTACTTTCTCAAATAAGTCTTTAGCTAGGTTGTCCATCCCCTTTAAAGTCTCAAGTTCTTTCTTGATCAGAGCTTGGCGTTCATCATCGTACTTACGGAATTTAAGAAGCGGGTCAATCAGACGTGAAGCAACTTGCGGGTTACTGCTGTTAAGCTCACGCAAGATCTCGCCAGCAAACTCATAGCCCTGACCTGACTTGTCATGGAACTGTACCGGGTTCATGTTTAATAATGAACCAACCAAGTTACGAATTCGATTCGGGTTCTTCAAACTAAACGCTTGATGTGACATCGATGCTTTGATCACTTCAAGAGCATTGGAACTTGGGTTTGTACCTTGTAGAGCAAACCACTTATCCATAACCAGACCATCGTGTTTCCACTTGTCGCTGTAATCCGCCATCAAGGTTTCACGACATGGTAGTTGCGCACTGTTTGCCGCACCCATTGCTGCCATTGTATCGGTCATGTTGTTTGCTTGTTGGTACATTGCAACAACCAAATCGTTACCCTGTTCTGTGTGCGCTAAGTAACTTAGGCAAACTTTACGTAAAGTGCGCTTACCAATCGAATCGTGATCGATTGTGTATTCAGTGAGAGCATTGCTGTGATAAACCGCAGCTAACTCGTCTTCAAGTTCAGCGGCTAATGTTACTTTCATTGAGTTAAGAACAGATGCGACCGCATCAATATCAACACGCTCGTACCAACCTGATACTTCATTATGGCTTGGCAGTGAAAGCATTTCTGCGATAAACGCAGGCTCTAGTGAATCACTCAGCAGTACGCCACGGAATGCATCAACAACAGAATCAGAAAGCTCAAATGCTTGACCCTGTTGAACCTTCTCAACGTTGCTGCGAATGTACTTCGCCAATAGCATTTGACCTGCATCCCAACGAGAGAACTCATTACGCGCATTCACCATCAAGAAGATAAGCTCTTCATCTGAATAGTCGTACTCCAATTTCACTGGCGCAGAGAATTCACGAAGTAGTGATGGGATTGGTTGTTCAGAAACATTTTCAAACACGAAGGTTTGTTCCGCTTCTTTGACATCTAATACGTTATGAACTGGATTTCCGTTACATTGTAACTCAACAACATCACCTGAAGCCGTGTACAGCTCGATATCCAGAGGGATATGCAAAGCCTGCTTTTCAGTTTGCTCATGCGTTGGTGCCGTTACTTGGCGAGTTGTTAACGTGTATTGTTTGTTTTCTGCATCGTAATAACTTTCAACAGACAGCGTCGGCGTACCAGACTGGCTGTACCATAAGCGGAACTGAGATAGGTCAACGCCAGATGCATCTTCCATTGCCGCGACGAAGTCTTCACATGTTGCAGCCGTGCCATCATGACGTTCAAAGTAAAGCTTCATGCCTTTTTGGAAACCGTCTTCACCCAACAATGTGTGGATCATTCGGATCACTTCGCTGCCCTTTTCGTAAACAGTCAATGTGTAGAAGTTATTCATTTCTATCACTTTTTCAGGACGAATTGGGTGTGACATTGGGCTTGCGTCTTCAGCGAATTGTGGCCCGCGAATCATACGAACGTTGCTGATTCGGTTTACTGCGCGAGAGCCAAGATCAGACGAGAACTCCTGATCGCGGAATACCGTTAGGCCTTCTTTCAAGCTCAGCTGAAACCAGTCGCGACAAGTCACTCGGTTGCCGGTCCAGTTATGGAAATATTCATGACCGATTACTGCTTCAATACCAAGGTAATCTGTATCCGTTGCAGTTTGGTCGTTTGCTAGAACAAACTTAGAGTTAAATACGTTCAGGCCTTTGTTTTCCATCGCACCCATGTTGAAGAAATCAACGGCTACGATCATGTATATGTCTAAGTCGTATTCAAGATTGAAACGCTCTTCGTCCCACTTCATTGAGTTAATCAAAGAAACCATCGCGTGGTTTGCACGGTCTAGATTGCCTTTATCAACAAAGATTTCTAGGTCAACTTTGCGACCCGATTGTGTAGTGTATGCGTCACGAAGTACATCGAAGTCACCCGCAACTAAAGCAAATAGGTATGCCGGCTTGGGATGTGGGTCTTGCCACTTCACCCAATGACGACCGTTTTCAGCTTCGCCTTCATCTACACGGTTACCATTGCTTAATAAGAATGGGTTTTCTGCTTTGTCTGCGATTACTGTGGTGGTGAATTTCGCCAACACATCTGGGCGATCCATGTAATAAGTAATACGACGGAAACCTTCGGCTTCACACTGAGTACAGAACGCACCACCCGACTTATACAAGCCTTCAAGTGCACTATTCCCTTCAGGGTTAACTTCAGTAACGATGGTTAGAGTAAATTCTTTTGGAAGGTCATTCAGCGTCAGTTGAGTTTCAGACTGCTCGTACTGAGTCCATTCGTTGCCTTCAACCAAAACAGAAACCAACTTCAAGCCTTCACCATCAAGTACTAATGTCGCGCTGTCTTTCTCCTGCTTAACACTAGAAATAGCCGTAACAATGGATGCTGAATCGTATAAATCGAAAGTAAGATCGATATCAGAAATAGTGTGAGATGGTGATTGATAATCTTTACGATACTTGGCTTGAGGTGTATGTGCCATGACGGGTTCCTTTTGATCGTTATACGTAATCATTTGTTAACTGTATATATCTAAAGGTTGAACGCCAAGAACACAAGAGGAATATTAAAAAAAGGAGGCATTGTAAGAAAATGCCTCCATGTTTTGCTATTTTATCAATCAAATCAGAAAGGAAAGGCTAAGAAATGAACTGTGTACCATATTTTCAACGAGCCGATGTTATGGATAAAACTCGTACTTAACGTATGCGATTAAGCACTGCGAACATGTCTCCCTCTTCACCTTGCAGCGTCAACACATCACTGTTCAGTGTATATCGAGTACCGTGTTCACCGTTCTCATAAAGTAACACTAGCTGGTCGCCTTCGGTGTAATACACACCGCGACGAATGACTTCACCGCCTTCTTCATCTGATACTCGAAACATGAAAATAAAATCAGGTTGAAGCACTAAATCCATTTTTTGAATGTTACTCGCACGCAAATCGCTTCCAGACAGTTCGGCGCTTGACCATATTCCAGCCAGAGCGTTGGGCAAGGCTTTGGTGAACATAACACCATTAAGATTCAGCATATTATGATTGCTGCTGTACGCGTAAACTTGGGGCTCAGAAGTATTCAAACCCAAAATAATCGTATCTTCATTGGCGTTATACAAACCTTCCCAATGATCAACACTATAGTCTTTCTTTTGGATATCGATAGTGAATGAGTAATTTGAATCGAGAGTGAGTTTGATTGCTCTAAAGTTTTCAGTACCTTGCTCAGGATCTGGATTCATCAAATACCAATCGCCAAGCAACAGAGGAAGGTCAAAATGAGATAGATTACTATCACTTTTTGATTGTTGACTGTTCGAAGCAACCTCGCTCCCAAAAGCAACAAAACTTAAACAAGATAAAATTAGTAGAATCCATTTCATACGCGCCCCCTCGTTTTCTTTAAGCTTAGGCTCGTAATGATTAGAAAGCGAAAAAATATGATCCAAGTCACTAAATTTTAAGTGCGAAGTAACTTAAATGTCATTATTCAACGAAAAACAGAGCTAAATGCCCCTTAATATTGCGTGTTCTTTACGACAATCTCAACGGTTACAATCAGATATTCCTGTCAAATCATAGACACAAAAAAAGCGAGCCTAAGCTCGCTTTTTAAAATAGTACGTCTTTTAACAGGCATTCTGTTTATTTCTTGATCATATCCAGCATGATAGCAACTGATTCATCAAGATAAGCATCCGGGGCTTCGTAGTCTTTTGGAATATCATCCAACGTTTTAAATGCCTCTAATTTAGCAGCTTTTTGACGTTGGTTAATACGCTCTAGACGAAGCGCATCCGCATCATCACTCTCTTGTTGACGAACCTTTTCATTAAGAGAAAGGTCGTTGTCGTCTTTATCTGCCTTATATTTTTCAATATCTTGCGCGATAAAGCCAAATTCCATGTCTGTTGCGATACGAGCTTGGTGTTTAGCCGTCAACGCTGCGATTTGCTCATCGTTACGCTGTAACACTGAGTACTTCGCTTTGTCGATGCTGTCCCAAGGAAGAGCATTGTCTTCAACACTTTCACCAGTATCGGCAGGATCAATTGGCGTTGGGTAAGCAATATCAGGCACTACGCCCTTGTTTTGCGTACTACCACCATTGATTCGGTAGAATTTCTGGATTGTGTATTGAACGTAACCCAACTCTTTATCGAACAAATCATAAATATGATTCAAAGAGCGATGCTGTTGCACCGTACCTTTACCGAAAGAGTTTTCACCCAAGATAATTGCACGACCGTAATCTTGCATCGCTGCTGCAAAGATTTCAGATGCTGAAGCACTATAGCGATTCACCAATACCGTTAACGGACCTTGGTAACTGATTTGGCCATCGGTATCACTGTTCACTTTAACACGACCGTAGCTATCACGAACCTGAACAACAGGTCCCTCTTTGATAAACAAACCAGAGAGTTCGGTTGCTTCAGTCAGTGCACCACCACCATTGTTTCGAAGGTCAACAATAATACCTTCAACACCTTGCTCTTTAAGCTCGGTGATCAGTTTATCGGTATCTTTAGAAAGGCCAACATAGAAACTTGGTACTTCTAGTACGCCAATCTTCTTGCCATCTTTCTCGATAACTTCTGACTTAACAGCGCGGTCTTCTAAACGAATCTTATCGCGTACAATTGTGACAACGTGACTTTTTGCATCTTTACCGTCTGGCAAGATCTGTAGCTTAACTTTAGTCCCTTTCGGTCCTTTAATTAATTGCACTACATCGTCTAAACGCCAGCCGATAACATCAACAATCTCTTCACCATCTTGACCAACTCCAACAATACGGTCGCCATCGCTCAATTGTTTGCTATTTGACGCAGGGCCACCAGCAACTAAAGATCGAATAACGGTGTAGTCGTCTGTCATCTGAAGTACAGCACCAATACCTTCTAGAGATAGATTCATCTCGGATTGGAATTGCTCTGCATTTCTTGGAGAAAGGTAACTGGTGTGCGGATCAACTTCTCGCGCGAATGCGTTCATGTAGATTTGGAAAGCATCTTCGTTGTGCGATTGCGTAATACGCTTCATCGCATTGTTGTAACGCTTTTCCAAAACTTCTTGAATCTCTGGCCACTCTTTACCAGTAAGTTTTAGATTCAACGCATCGTATTTAACGCGTTTTCTCCAAAGCTCATTCACTTCAGCGATATCTTTTGGCCATTCCGCTTCGCTACGATTTAGCTCAATACTTTCATCGGTATCAAACTTAATCTCTGTATCTAGCAAAGACAATGCATATTGAAAACGTTCAAAACGCTTCTGCATAGACAAATTATAAACATCGAATGCAATCTGGTTATTACCCGCTTTCAGTTGATCATCAATTTGTGTAGATGACGCAGCGAAAGAGTCAATATCAGCTTGAGTGAAGATATTACGATTATAATCCAGCATCTCTAAGTAACGATTAAAGATAGCTTGAGAGAAATCATCGTTGAGATTGAAGTGTTTATAGTGAGAACGAGTAAATCGAGAAGTAACACGTTTACTAGCAGTTTCGTGTTGGACCTCAGGAGCGAGTAGAGGTAAATCGTCCTGATCTAATTTGGCTTCGAGAGCCTGAGCTGAAGCTGCTAGCCAAAAGCTAGCAGCAATCAGTGTCAATTTTGAACGGCATTTCATGCGTAGGAGTATCTCCTTTAAGCGCGCAAGTGCTCCGCTTTAACAACCATTTGTAGGCCGTTTGCTAACTGAACACGCACATCTTCCTTATTGATTTCAACAATGGTCGCAGCCATGTTTCCTTTACCCATGTTCACATTTACTTCTTTGCCAGCGATGAATTCGTCAGCGTTCAAAGCGCGTGTTTCTACAGGCTTTTCTACTTTTGGTGCTTTAGGCGCTTGACGACGAGGCTGTTGAGCTTTCTTCGCCTTAGGTTTCGCTTTGCCTTCTTCACGAGCTTTTTGTGCTTGTTCTTTACGACGAGCCTGAACTTTCGCTTTGCTTTCTGCAAGTGTAGCTTTAGCGTGTTCAACGTGCTCTTCTTCTAGAGTGCCACACGCGTTGCCGTCTAAGTCAACACGTTCTGCGCCAGCTTTTACGCCGTGCAGGTAACGCCATGATGATGTGTACTGTCTTAACGCTGCACGAAGCTGAGTCTTACTTACTTTTTCATCTTCATTAAGACGTTCAGCAAGATCTTGAAAAATACCAATTTTAAGTGGCTTCGCTTCACCTTCTAGAGTAAAGCATTTAGGGAAACATTCAGCAATATATGCGATAACTTCTTTGCTGTTTTTTAACTTTTCAGTGTTTTCCATGTGGGTTCCTGGTTTTTGCGGTTTTCCGCGAGCATTAAGAAAATATTTTTACGTATTATAGAGAGATGCTTGGGAAAAACCACAGTAAGAGAATAATTTATGCCTTGTTCGCGTGCGAATTAAGCAGCTTTTCCACTTCTGCCATGAAAAATGTCAATCCGTCCTCGTCAATTTGAGAAAAACGGCCAACATTTGGGCTATCGATATCAAGAACACCCGCTATTTTTCCACCAATAGAGAACGGAATTACGATTTCAGAGTTACTTGCAGCGTCACAAGCGATATGACCTTCGAACTCATGAACATCATGAATACGCTGAACGGTATTCGTCGCAACCGCAGTTCCACACACTCCACGCCCTACCGGAATTCGCACACAAGCAGGTTGACCTTGGAAAGGACCCAGTACAAGTTCGTCTTTTTCCTTAGCTTGATCCTGCTTCATTAAATAGAAACCCGCCCAATTCAAGTCATCCAATTCCATGAATAATAATGAACTGATGTTAGCAAGATTAGCAGTTAGATCGATTTCTGATTCAATTAATGCAACGGCTTGTTTGGTTAAGCGTTGGTAATGTTCTATTTTCATATTAACTTCCAATTAAATTGAGACTTCCATTATCAAGAGAACGCAGTAGAATGCGACCATCAAACTAAATAGGACTTATTCTCATTACAATGAACGATTCAGAAGACACTATTAGCCGTTCTTGGTTAATAACTCAAGTAAAAAAACACAAGTCCAAATTACTGTTTGCTAACATTATTGCCATACTTGCAACTCTCATCAGTGTCCCTATCCCGTTGCTCATGCCATTAATGGTTGATGAAGTATTACTTGATAAGCCGGCTTCTGGCTTAGATATGATGAACCACCTACTTCCAACATCGTTGCAGACACCCACTGGCTATATTGCACTGACTTTACTGTTAGTCATTATCATGCGTACCGTTAGCCAAGCGTTGAACATTCTACAAGGGCGTCAATTCACGCTCGTCTCCAAAACAATTACCTATCAAATGCGTAGCAAGATGATAGATAAACTTGGCCGTATTAGTATTCGACAATACGAGACCAAAGGCAGCGGCGGCATTAATGCTCACCTAATAACAGACATAGAGACAATCGATAAGTTCATTGGCTCAACGCTCTCTAAGTTCCTCATCAGCTTCTTAACTGTGTTCGGCACCGCGATCGTGTTGTTATGGTTAGAATGGCGTTTAGGGTTGTTCATTCTACTGGTCAATCCTGTTGTTATTTATTTCTCTCGTAAACTAGGCAGCAAGGTTAAGCACCTTAAAAAGTACGAGAACCAATCTTTCGAACGTTTTCAGAATCGCTTGGTGGAAACCTTAGATGGTATTTATCAGCTGCGTGCAGCGAATAAAGAACGCATTTTTCTCGATGAGCTTAAGATTCAAGCAAACCAAGTAAGAATCGATGCCGACAAATACGCTTGGCAATCTGAAGCTGCTGGCCGCGTTTCGTTTCTCCTCTTCTTGTTAGGTTTCGAGCTTTTCCGCGCTGTCGCTATGCTAATGGTTCTATTCAGTGACTTAACCATTGGTCAGATTTTTGCGGTATTTGGTTACTTATGGTTCATGTTGGGCCCGGTTCAAGAGCTGCTAGGGATTCAATTCTCTTGGTATAGTGCAAAAGCGGCACTGCAACGCATCAACGATCTACTTCAATTAGAAGAAGAGAAGCGCCCGATTAGCAAAGTAAACCCGTTTTATGAAGATCAAGAAGTGACAGTCGACATCGAAGACGTTACATTCTCTTACACATTAGAAAACACTGTTTTAAATAGGCTATCACTACACATCCCTGCAGGTAAGAAAGTCGCTTTGGTGGGTGCGAGTGGTGGTGGTAAATCTACCTTAATCCAGTTGCTAATTGGGGTTTACCAAGCGGACTCAGGTTGCATTCGCTATAACGGTGAAACAACCGACGACATCAGCTTTGATGTAATACGTAATCAAATTGCCGTTGTTTTACAACAACCTATACTCTTTAACGATACATTGAGGCATAATCTGACCCTTGGTGCTGAATACGATGAAATGTCGTTGTGGCGTGCGCTTGAAGTCTCTCAAATGCAAGATGTCATCAAGCAACTCAGCAATGGCTTAGATACACAGATTGGTAGGAATGGCGTCCGACTGTCTGGCGGTCAACGACAACGCTTAGCAATAGCTCGTATGGTGCTGAGCAATCCTAAGTTTGTTATTCTTGATGAAGCGACATCTGCACTCGATACAGCAACAGAGTCAGCACTGCATAAAGCGTTGAGCGAGTTTTTGAAAGATCGCACAACTTTGATAGTGGCTCATCGATTATCAGCGGTGAAACAAGCCGATCTAATCTATGTTTTAGAAGATGGGCAAGTCACACAAACGGGAACACATGGTGAATTGGTTGAACAACAAGGACTTTATCAAACACTCTACGGCAGTGTGCAATCGCACGCCTGATGTTTGTAGTCCTAAGCATTTAAGTCGGGCATCGAGCCTAACTGACGTTTCAACTTGGGAGGTCGCGTGACCTCCCCATTCCCCACCAACCCTTTATCAACTCAGCATCAATGCGATAGTAGCTCAGTGCGCCTTTGTCAGGGCTGCGAACTCCCCGTTGATAAAATGGACATCCCTTTAGGGAAATCCGCTTACTGCCCAAGGTGTGGCACTCAGCTTTATAGAGGCGGCACCCCTAGCCTGTCTGGAAACCTAGCAATCGCTGTCACTTGTTTATTGCTATTTATCCCATCGCACTTTTTCGAATTCATCAGTATTCGCTTGATTGGTGTCATGATACCCGCGACTTTACCATCCGGCGTCTTTACCTTAATGGGCGAAGGTTTCCCTTTGCTTGGTTTGCTGATTCTGTTCTGCAGTTCGATCGCTCCGTTGCTTGTATGTAGCTCGGTGCTCATCACCCATGTATCACTGCGTTTTAAGATCTTCACACCCTTTCGCTATGCATTAGCCATTATTCAGACCCTCAAACATTGGATGATGTTGGATGTGTTTCTGGTAAGTTTGGCGGTCTCATGTTTCAAACTGAAAGATTACTCAGATATTTTTGTAGGCCCAGGATTGGTTGGCTTGATTCTTCTGCAACTTTTCAGCGTATTATTGGTAAGCCGTATCAGTGTGCGTCGCTACTGGGAAGCTTGGGCAAAAGAATCGGACTACTCTTTTGCTGAAAGTAAGAACATACACTGTCACAACTGCCACCTATCTCAACCGGATGGACATACTTGCGTGCGTTGTCACCATGACTTATACCACCGCAAGCCCTACTCTATACAGAAGACATGGGCTCTGCTGTTTGCCGCATCAGTGGCTATTGTGCCAGCCAACGTTATTCCGATTTCTATCCTTATAACAAACGGACAAAGGCTAGAAGACACCATAATTTCTGGTGTCGCGTCGCTGATAAATAGCGATATGTACGGCATTGCAGCGATCATTTTCATTGCCAGTATCGTAGTGCCCGTCGCGAAAATACTCGGCCTCGCGTACATCTTAATCTGTATCAAGATGAAGCGCGCCGTTTACCACAGACAACGCATGACCATCTATTTCATTGTGAAATGGGTGGGGAAATGGTCGGTGATGGACCTGTTCGTTATTTCGATCATGATGACCTTGGTCGACCGTGGACAGATTTTAAACTTTACACCAGGTTATGGTGCAGTCGCTTTTGGCGTCGTAGTTGTTCTCACGATGCTGGCAGCGGAAAGCTTAGATCCTAGGCTAATTTGGGATAACTATACCTCTAAAGATGAGTCAGTGAATGAACAACGATAACCAATCACAAACGTCATATTCACCAGAAGTAAGGAAAAACAAAGGCATCTCACCTTTGTGGATTCTACCGATATTAACCGTTGCATTAGCCGGTTGGTTGGTCATGAAATCGATACACGATGCTGGGCAACGTGTGCAGATATACTTCTCAGATGCCGCAGGTTTAGTCGCAGGTCGAACAACGATTCGTTACCAAGGCTTAGAGGTGGGTATGGTGCGTGACATCACCTTGTCCAAAGATTTATCGAGCATCTACGTTGATGCTGACATCTACCCAGAAGCGAAGAAGCTTCTCTCAAAAGGCACTCGTTTTTGGCTTGTGAAGCCAACGGCAAGTTTGTCGGGTATCTCAGGGTTAGACGCTCTTGTTTCAGGTAACTATATTGCTATACACCCGAGCGAAACCAAAGAAGACCCAGAAACCGTTTTCCAAGCCTTAGAATCATCCCCTTCCGACTTACTGGCTTCTGAAGGTTTGAATATTTCACTGACGACCAAAGATCTAGGCGGTGTGTCTGTTGGTTCTCAAATCGTTTACCGCAAAATTCCAATTGGTGAGGTTTACAACTACCAACTAAACGACAACGCTAAATCCGTTACGATTCAAGCATCGATTAAAGACGAATACAGCCATATCATCACCGACCAAAGCCGCTTTTGGAATGTCAGTGGTTTGGGTGCAAGTATTGGTTTTTCTGGTGTTGATGTTCGCTTAGAAAGCCTAAGTGCATTGCTTGGCGGTTCAATTGCGGTCGACTCTCCGGGAGAAGGCCAACCGGTTGAGATGAATACCAAGTTCAAGCTCTACCCAGATTTGAAAACAGCGGGTCGTGGTATCTCTATCAAGATCGCCGTTCCCGATGATAACAAGATCAGTGCAACGGGTGCTCCGATCATGTATCGCGGCATCGAAATCGGTCAAATTACCGATTTATCGTTAAGCGAAGGTCGCGAAAACGTCGTTGCATCTGCCGCTATCCAACCGGCATTCAGTGACTTTTTGAATAGCGGCAGTAAATTCGTTCTAGAAGAAGCAGAACTATCGCTTACAGGCATGAAAAATATTGCCAACTTAGTGACAGGTAACTTTTTAACCTTGGTACCGGGTGAAGGTGAAAAAGCACGTCGATTTACTGCGATCCGTAAAAACGAGTTCAGTCAGGAACAAGAAAAGTCGGTCGCGATTCGCTTAACCTCAAACAATTCATTCGGGCTGGATGTCGGTACACAGCTTCTTTACAAAGGTATTGCTGTTGGCTCTATCATCCATGTGGGATTGGTTGATGGTGTTGGGACGGGCTCTGATAAGCACGAAGTGTTCATGGATGCACTTATCGATAATGAATACGCGCACCTTATCAAAAGCCACAACCGTTTCTTTGTGACAGGCAGTGCGACGGCAGAGCTAACCGAGTCAGGCTTGAGTGTTACGGTCCCACCGGCGAAGCAGCTTCTTACTGGCTCAATTAGCTTTGTGAGTGAAGGAAAATCTGAGGCTAGAACGAATTACCAGCTTTTCCAAAGTAAATCGTTAGCAGAAATCGCCAAGTTTAATCAGTCTGGTTCAAAGACGCTTTCGTTGTTTGCGAGTGAACTGCCATCAATTTCTAAAGGCAGCCCACTACTCTACCGCAACCTACAAGTGGGTAGTATTTCTGATTTTCAGCTTGCAGACGGTGGCGTAAGAATTAAGGTCACGATCGAAAATCGTTACACGCACTTACTCAATAAACATACCGTTTTCTGGAACCGTTCAGGCGTTGAGGTTGATGCGTCGCTATCGGGTATAAGTATTAAAGCTGCACCGGTTAAAACCCTTATCCAAGGCGGTATTGCTTTTGACTCTCTGCCGGGAATCGACAACAAACTCGGCGATGTGTGGAAGCTTTATAAAGATTCGAAATCCGCTCGAAAATTTGGCCGCGCGATTACCATCACCTCTTCCGGCGATCAAGAAGTCAGCAAGGGCATGGCGATCAAATATCAAGGTGTCACTGTTGGTGAGGTTACTTTGGTGATTCCGAACTTCAACAAGGGCGGTATTGAAATTACTGCGCGTATTTTACCAGAGTACGTCGACAAGATTGCCGTGGCGAACAGTCACTTCTGGTTAGCTGAACCTGAGATTGGCCTTAACGGCATCAAAAACGTCTCTGCGCTGCTCTCTAAGCACATAAATGTAGATCCTGGCAAAGGCGAAAGAAACACGAAATTTAAGCTCAGCAAAGGACCAGAGCAGCCTGAAGGTAAGATATTCCAGCTACAAAGCGAAACGCGAGGCTCGGTATCTGAAGGCACACCTATCCTATTCCGTGAGCTAGAAATCGGCAGTGTTATCGATGTTCAGCTAGGCGAGTTTGCTGACCGTATCATCTCTACAATTCAAATCGAGCCAGACTATGCCTACCTAATCCGCGCAAACACTGTGTTCTGGAACGTATCGGGCGTCGATGTCTCTATCGGTCTGTCAGGCGCAAACATCAAAGCTGGAACGGTAGACAGTTTATTACGAGGTGGTATTACATTCTCAACGCCACCGACGAATGAACTTCAACCAGTGGCAAGCGAAGATCAGTCTTTCTACCTCTATCCTAAAGCCGAAGATGAGTGGAAGTCATGGAGAACTGCGATTCCTCGCCCATAGTGAATCCCCTGACATTCCAGGAAGATTAATTCTTCATCAAAATGCAGCCATTAGGCTGCATTTTTGTTGTTTGCTGTAAATATGGTTTAGGGCGGCCTCATTTTGCTTTAAACTCCACGCATTAATGCAATAAATCGAGATACTCTTTTGCACGCTAACGTATATATTCCTGAAGAATTCCTAACGCACATCGAAGCAATCATGCCTAGTCATCTAGATATGGCTTCTTTTGTCGCATCATGCCAAAAACCACTTCGTAAAAGTATTCGAGTCAACACATTGAAAATCAGTGTTGAAGACTTCCTAGTACGAGCAAAAGAGAAAGGCTGGGAACTGGAACCTGTACCTTGGTGCGAAACGGGCTTTTGGATTACAGCGGACGAAAGTGAAGCGCCACTAGGTAATACGGCAGAACACATGTCTGGTCTTTTCTACATCCAAGAAGCCAGCTCGATGATGCCACCTTCGGCACTTTTCCAAGGCGAAGCTGATTACCAAGCGGTGTTAGACACAGCGGCTGCACCCGGTTCTAAAACAACGCAAATCGCTGCGCTAATGAATAATCGCGGCGTATTGGTTGCCAACGAATACGCAGCAAGCCGTGTGAAAGTCCTTCACGCTAACATTGAACGTTGTGGCGTTCGTAATGCAGCTCTAAGTAACTTTGACGGCCGTGTATTTGGTGGATGGCTACCAGAACAATTTGATGCTGTACTGCTTGATGCACCCTGCTCTGGCGAAGGTACCATTCGTAAAGACGCTGATGCGATGAAGAACTGGACGTATCAATCTGTGGTCGACATTGCCGACACGCAAAAAGATCTGATTGAAAGTGCATTCCACGCGCTTAAACCTAATGGTGTGTTGGTTTACTCAACGTGTACGCTTAGCACCGAAGAGAACCAACAAGTGTGTCATCACTTAAAAGAGACCTTTGGTGATGCGGTTGAATTCGAATCTCTGGAGTCACTGTTCGACAACGCAAAAGCAACCACGACAGAGGAAGGTTTCCTTCATATCTTCCCACAGGTGTATGACTCAGAAGGTTTCTTCGTTGCACGTATCCGCAAGCTAGCGTCTGTGACACCACCAGAAGTTAAAAAGCGTATGGGTAAATTCCCATTTGAAAAAGTATCAAAGAAAACTCAGCAAGAAGTCGCTGAACAACTAATAAGTGCTCTCGATATCGAACTGCCAAGTGACACTCAAGTTTGGATTCGTGACAAAGACGTTTGGCTATTCCCAGAAGCGCTCGAGCCAATGATCGGTGAATTCCGCTTCTCTCGTATGGGCATCAAGATCGCAGAAACTCATAAAAAGGGTTACCGCTGGCAACACCAAGTGGCAACGACGCTAGCCACAGGCAATGAAGCCAACATTGTAGACCTGAGCATCCAAGACGCTCGTGAGTGGTTCATGGGACGAGATGTTCGCCCGGAAGGCTTGTCAGGTAAAGGCGAAGTACTAGTGAAGTACAATGGTGCAATCATCGGCCTTGGTAAGTGGGTTGGCAACCGAGTGAAGAATGGTTTACCACGCGAACTCGTCCGCGATAAGAACCTTTTCTAGTCGCTCGATAAAAGCTCGCACTGTAATGAAAAAACAAAAAGCCCAAACAACGTTAATTGTTTGGGCTTTTTCTATTCTTGTCGGCAACTTTATTTCGAGGGAAAGCATTGTAAATCAATAGTTAATTATACAAATATCAATTCAAGTCACTATTTTTAATAACAAAAATCGCTTATTGGAGAATTTAAACTAGACTTCAATCTAACAGTTAAAGAATTAAAACGATTAGCGTAGGCTCTTCGGAGCCCTTTCCCCTAAGCCCAAACAGGAAGGTTTGGGCTTTTTTTTGACCGAGAGTATCGCTTATTTAACTAAGCTGATGCCTTCTTTGTCGATCGTGATCTTGCCAGATTTATACAAACCACCAATCGTCTTCTTGAACGTACCTTTGCTGGTTCTGAATGCAGAGAAAATAACCTCGGGTGAAGACTTATCATTCAAAGGCAGGTAACCGCCTTTCTTCTCAAGCAGGTCAAGAACCTTAGTGCTTAGGTCATCCATCTTAGCGACGCCAATTTTCTGAAGAGACAGATCAATCTTACCGTCTTCTTCACGAACGTTTTTAATGTAGCCTTTTAGCGTTTTACCAATGAATAGCTTACCGATGATGTCTGACGGGAAAATCATGCCCCAGTGTTCACCGTTCACAATCGCTTTGTAACCCAATTGGCTGCGCTCAGCGATAATTAGATCGACTTGTTCATTTTGCTTATAAGTCGCTGGCGTTTTGTCTAACCATTTGTTGAACTTCGTGGTACCAACAATACGGCTCGATGCTTTATCAATGTAGACATATACTAAGATTGACTGACCTTCGTTTAAACGGCCGCGCTGCTCGCTGAAAGGAACAAGAAGGTCTTTACCTTTCACGCCCCAGCTCATGAATGCACCAGTGCTGTTAACACCTTCAACCGTCATTAAACCAAACTGGCCTACTTGAGCGATCGGTTTTTCAGTGGTTGCAGCGATCTGGTTGTCAGAATCAATGTATAAGAAAACATCTAGCTTTTGACCAATTTCAACACCTTCAGGAGTAAATCGTTTCGGCAGCAACACGGTTCCATAGTCGCTAGCGTCAAGGAATACACCGAAGTCTGCTTGTTTTACCACTTCTAAGTTGTTTATTTGACCAATATTAATCATCAAGATTGTCTCTACTTTAAATTTGGCGGAGATTATACGTGATCTCTGATATGCTTTCGCTAGTTTCATTCATATTTTTACATTCTAGGAGACATCGTTGATCACCGTTGATAAACAAGATGCGATAACACTTAAAATTAACCATGCCATGGCTAAGACAAAAAAGCTCGACATGGACGTTTATCTATTCATTCCCGGTGAACTTGGACTGACTCCTGAAGTACTTTCTGAAAGTGCCTTTTTCTACAGCTCAATCACTCAAAAACGTGCCTACTACAGTGACAAAACACTTTTACCTTTGGTGCACAGTCGCTTAGCTAAGCGTGGACGATTGTCGATTACGCAGTATCGTGTCAGTTTGAGTTTGTTCGCCTATCAATATGTTATCGCGTTAGATAAAGCGGTGAGTAGCCTGAATAAAAATGATAGTGACGACGTAACGGCTGATGAAGTAGATGAAGTTATTGAGCTCGCGTTAGACATACTGAAAAAGCTTCGTCGTAGTATTCCTTATGAAGAGAACCTCAAACGCTACTACGCAAACATTGATAACTACCTTTCATGGTACACAGAGCAAAAATTCTTATCGTTGGTGTCACATATGCCACGTGGCAGCGAATACTCGACGATAAAAGAGCGACTCTTGACGCTTTGTGATAAGGAAACCGCTCACCGCAAGCTCAACCGTTACAACTCAGCTAAGGTACGTGAAGACGTCACCCGCCTGAGTAACAAGATGCGACTGCTGCGACGTTTGATAGAACACCCTATCGTCCTCAAGGAGAAGACCACTTCCATGGGTAAAAACGTCAAACGTGCCGTTAAAGGTATTGCGACAGGTTTGGTGATGGTTGTCGTGACCACTACCGTAATCTTGGCTCGTGACTTTCTTGGTGAGATTACCGCCTCCTTCATCGTGGCGATGTCATTCATCTATGCGTTGCGTGAAATCTTCAAAGATGACTTGAGAGACATCCTGTGGCGATGGCTGCGTAAAGGCAAGCCGAAATGGAAGCGTCGTTACTATGACCCAACGACCAATAAGTCTGTCGGCCATAAACTGGAATGGTTGGACTACGCGAACTTTTCGAAGCTTGCAGATCGTATTCAATCAATTCGTAAGAAGCGTGTAGTGCAACGTGAAGAGCAGATCTTGCATTATCGCTCTCATACTGAGATGTCGACATCGACGTTCATGAGTGGTTATGAAGAGACCCGTGAAACTTTATCCATCAGCTTAAGAGCGCTGACACGATTAATGGATAAGGGTTCAAATAAGGTATATCGCTTGAATGAAGGGCAAGTCAGCCGTGAATCAGTAGAAAAGCGCCACTTACTCAACCTGATCATTAAAGAAAATAATCACGATAACGAACCGACCTATTACCGTTGGAAAATCGTGATGAACCGTTCAAAGATCGTCGACATCGAGCAAATCACTCAAGAATCTTAATCTTGTTACGGTATGTGGATATTCAATTCACATACCGTTCTTGTCACTAATTCAACGGTTACCTTTTACTTTCAAACTATTTTCGAGACGGGACTTTCTTAATCGAAAGCGTTAGCGTGAACTCGGCCATCGGCTCGTCGCCATGCAAAGATGGGCAAGTCGCGATAATAGTTACGGGTTGATTCACTCGCTCCCCAGTGGACATGGTTTCTGCAAGCATAGTGTTGATCAACTCACCGTCGTTACAAGTGAAATGCACATCGCCTTCTGGACGCTTTAAGAAGTTACCCGTCACCTCTTTAAATGCCAACGAAATCTTTTCACCTTGCTGCTGAGATTTGCTCATCGCAAGAAAGCCCCCCGCCACATCAGCACCCACAGCCAATACGCCAAAGTACATGCTATTAAGATGGTTCTTCGTTCGTCTTTTAAGAGGGATTTTGACCTCAACATGTTGGTTATCCAGTGCGAGCAATTTTGGCCTGCACAGCCAGATCAGAGGCACTTTGAAAAAACCAAACATGCTCAAGTAGAAATTTGCTTTTTGTAGAGGGGTCAACATTCGGATTACCTAGTCAAATCAGTCATCAGACCAGTTAATCGATTAGCGATAGGGATGTCAAAAAAATGTTACAAAAAAGAGATATCATCGCATAATGATATCTCTTTCATTCTCAAAGCTTTAGCGCTTCAAGCAAGTTGATTTAACTTAAACAGCAAGCCGATTTATGCAGTCACGACCGTTTCTACGCCTTCAAGATCGGCAATGTAACCTTGTAGACGCGGGTAATCCACCAAGCCTTGAGTCACCAGCAGTACAGGCTTCTTCGCATGCAGCGTCGCTTTAACAATCATATCTAACAAGGTAATAACGGCCTCGTTCTGTGGATCGAAAGCGTGGTTCTGAGCTTCATTGTCCTTATCTACACCTAAAGTGAAAGACGCTAAGCTATCAACGTTTACCACAACACCATCAAAGTAATGCAATAGACGTTCGCTCAGTAACACTGCAGACGGCACATCACATGAGAACAGTACTTTCAAACCATTCAGGCCACGTGGTAAGCCTTGCTCTGCAAGCAGATCAATAATCTTAGCTGCATCGCTTAATGCTCGTACATACGGTACAACCACTTCAACGTTAATGCCCTGCTCTCGCAACGTTTTAATGACCTGACACTCTAAAGCGAAAGCCTTGCTGTACTCTGGTGTCGCGTAACGAGCAACGCCACGAACGCCTAGTGCTGGGTTAATCTCTTCAGCTTCACAGTTACCGCCAAGCAGCGAACGGAAGCCATAGCTGTCTGCACTGCTTAATGCGATACGAACAGAAGTGTGATTTGGTTGAACGGCAGCTTGAATCGCAATCACCAAGGTCGAAACAAAATGCTCATCAACTGTTTTATCACCAAGGATCGCATTTAAAGACGTTTTTTCGATATCAGTAAGTGTATCTAAATGACTTTCAATACTTGGGTGGTAGAAGACGCGGTCCATTACCAATTCGGATAATGAAACGTATAAGTGGTTGGAATTATTATTATCGTTGTAAGAAGGCAGCACATCACCTAAAACAAGTTCTGGGTGCAAAGTGCTTTGATTTTCTTGAGTCATTGCTGCTCCAGCATTTTTATGTTGTGTTCAAACGAAAATACCGATAGCTGCCTGTTAATACAAGTGAAAATCCCTTATTTGACGCTGGCCTGCTGATAAAAATAAGAATATTAGCAATAACTGAGATAACTTTGACTCAATAGAGTTTATTCCTCTGTTCAATTCCGTTATCTTAACCACTTCGCAATAGAATAAAAAAGCTATCACATGCCATTAAAAACTGATGAGTTGAGAACCCAAGCTCTGGGTCCTATGCCAACTCCTGCCGAACTAGGCAATGCACACCCTATTACTGACGACGTTGCTGAGCGCATTAAAAATTCTCGCCGCCAAATCGAAGACATCCTAACTGGTCGTGATAACCGCCTATTAGTTATCGTAGGCCCTTGCTCTGTTCACGATACAGATGCGGCACTTGATTACGCTGAGCGCCTAAGCCAGATTCAAGACCAGTACAAAGATGAACTGTTCGTTGTAATGAGAACCTACTTCGAGAAGCCTCGTACGGTTGTAGGTTGGAAGGGTTTGATTACCGATCCAAACCTTGATGGTTCATACGCACTTGAAACGGGCTTAAACAAAGCTCGTAAGCTTCTGTTAGACATCAACAAGCTTGGCTTAGCAACAGCAACTGAATTCCTTGATATGATCACAGGTCAGTATATTGCAGACCTTATCACTTGGGGCGCGATTGGCGCTCGTACAACTGAATCTCAGATTCACCGTGAAATGGCTTCTGCACTGTCTTGCCCAGTTGGCTTCAAGAACGCGACCAACGGCAATATCAAGATTGCTATCGATGCAATTCGTGCAGCGCATGCGTCACACTACTTCTACTCTCCAGATAAGAATGGCCGCATGACGGTTTACCGTACTTCTGGCAACCCATACGGTCACGTTATTCTACGCGGTGGTGATAAAGGCCCTAACTTCGACGCTGAATCTGTAGATACCGCATGTAAGCAACTGGCTGAATTCGACCTGCCTCAACGTTTGGTTGTAGACTTCAGCCACGCTAACTGTCAGAAACAGCACCGTAAGCAGTTAGAAGTTGCACAAGACATTTGTGAGCAAATTAAATCTAACAAGAACCAAATTGCAGGCATCATGGCAGAAAGCTTCATTGTTGAAGGTAACCAACCAATGACCGACATCAACAACCTAGAATATGGCAAGTCAATTACTGACCCATGCCTAAGCTGGGAAGATACGGCAACAATGCTAGACATGCTTGCAACAGCAATTAAAGATAGAAACTTAGCTTAAGGAAACAACACAATGCCATCATTTGACATTATCTCTGAAGTAGAAGCAGTAGAACTGCGTAACGCGGTAGACAACGCAAACCGTGAACTATCGACTCGTTTCGATTTCCGCGGCGTTGAAGCAAGCTTTGATTACAAAGATGAATCAGTAAAATTGACTGCTCAAGACGATTTTCAACTGAAGCAAATGCGCGATATCCTTCGTAGCAACCTAACAAAGCGTAATGTTGATCCTAACGCGATGGAAGCAAAAGCGGCAGACCAAACAGGTCGCACTTGGCACCAAACGGTTATCTTTAAGCAAGGCATTGAAACTGATGTAGCGAAGAAGATCGTTAAACTAATCAAAGACAACAAAGTTAAAGTTCAAGCTTCTATCCAAGGCGACAAAGTTCGTGTAACAGGTAAGAAACGTGATGATCTACAAGCTGTTATGGCTCTAGTTCGCAGCGGTGAGCTTGGTCAACCATTCCAGTTTGACAACTTCCGCGACTAATTTTTGAGTATGAGCGACCGCTTGTTTCAGTTGCTCATTCATCATCACAATGTCGTGTATGAAATAGCAGAAAGCCACTTCTTTATCGGAAGTGGCTTTTTATTTATCAGGTCCAGTTTTAGTTTTATTCCGAGCCTCTAGCCGATTTGAAACAACCAGAAAGCTCTTATTTCAACTAGAAACAACTACCTCAACTGAGTACTTGGGCTGCTGACAATTTTAGGTCTTTACCGACCAACAGATTAAACTCTACGCTTGCTGGTGGAATAAAGACACACACTCGTAATTTCTCAGCTCTTGCCTGCTCAAGCTTGGTTGATAGCTCTCCGCTGTTAGCATAGCTCTCTCTTTCTGCGTCTCGACGGCACAGGTCGATAAATTCAAATGGACAATCGCTCGGTGAAAGTACGAGTTCTGCCTCTTGCATCAAACGTAAAGCCTTCATAGACAGCAACTCAACGTCCTGCTCGAATTCAATCCAAGTCACCTGTCCTTCGCTATCAATGCCTTCCGTTAGCGCTTGCTGATAGTAAGACTCTAACTGCTCTCTGTCAGTCACCTGCTCGATAAAACTGGATGACAAGAAACGCTCCCAAAACTTACGACGCTCGTCGACGGTTGGGAATGACTCTTTGATCGAATTGCGTTTTGATGCACCGAAATCTGCTATCAAACCTATATTTTGTGGCAATACCGTTTCGAGTTTTTCTCTAATATTTCTCACCAAAACAGGTGATGCACCGCCACTAGAGATGGCAATTTGGATCCTTCCGCGATTAATCATTGATGGCGTAATGAAGTCACAATAGGGTAAATCATCAACCACATTGACAAGAATACCCAATTTTTTTGCATCATTATGTACTTGATGATTCAAGCTTGGGTTGTCTGTCGTCGCCCACACCTGCAGGTAATTATTCGATATGATCTGTGACGAGTAAAAATTTTGCACCCAGTGAAGTTTATTTTCATCAACAAGCTGCTTTAAGTAAGGTGCGACCTTGGGAGATACCAAAGTCACATCAGCCCCAGCGCGTAACAAGCTGTCGACTTTACGGCAAGCAACCTCACCTCCACCAACCACTAAGATTGGCTTATTTTCTACATCCAAAAACATTGGGAAATAACGCATGTTCTTCCTTGAGATTACTTCAATAACTATTCAGCCATGCTACCAAATTTGGAGCATATTCATAACTATCGAAGTGCAATAAAAATATTTATTGACCAAATTTCAATCTTTTTTAAGGTTAATGCTCCACAACTGTGACATTCATTCAGAATGTTTATCTAGTCAATTATCAATATAAAACTCTAAATCTCGTTGCACCAACAGTGTGAACTGTTGCACTATTTACATTCAGTTAACATTTGGTCATTCTAATTGTGTTCGGATTTGTGATTTCATTCAAAATTCTTTTTAAATTATACATTTGTGAAACTACGGATCCTTTCCTAACCTTATAAACAGTTGCTTAAATCGCACACAGTTTCATTTGCAAAATGCAACTCTTGTAATTTGAGCAACAAGGTCATAGAAAACGCAACACATAAGAGACACTCAAACGAGCACGAGTATCAGGTGTCACCTGGTTAACAAGGAAGGATACAAATGACAAATAAACTAACACTTCTTGCTTCAGTAGTAGCTGCATCAACTGCGATGATGGCAACATCAGCATCAGCGGCAGAAAGCACTCTGGACAAAGTCACATCTCAAGGTTTTCTAACTTGTGGTGTAAGTACAGGTCTTCCAGGGTTCTCTAACCCTAACTCAAAAGGTGAATGGGAAGGAATTGATGTTGAGTATTGTCAAGCTCTTGCAGCGGCTGTACTCGGTGACAAGACTAAAGTTAAGTATGTACCTCTAACCGCAAAAGAGCGTTTTACTGCGCTTCAATCTGGCGAAATCGACGTACTATCTCGTAACACAACATGGACACTACATCGTGACACTGCTTTAGGTCTGAACTTCGTAGGCGTTAACTACTACGATGGTCAAGGCTTCATGGTTAAGAAAGAGCTTGGCCTAACAAGTGCTCAAGAGCTTGATGGCGCTTCTGTATGTGTTCAATCAGGTACAACAACTGAACTTAACCTAGCCGATTACTTCCGTAACAGTGGCATGTCTTACAAGCCAGTGGTATTCGATACGGCAGCACAAACATCTAAAGGCTTCGACGCAGGTCGTTGTGACGTGCTAACGACTGACCAATCTGGTCTATACGCACTTCGCCTAAACCTCGCTGACCCTAAATCTGCACAAGTACTTCCTGAAATCATCTCTAAAGAACCTCTAGGTCCTGTTGTTCGTCAAGATGATGACAAATGGTTTAACGTTGCTAAGTGGACACTTTCAGCAATGATTAACGCGGAAGAATACGGCATCTCTTCTAAAAATGCAGACGAAATGCTTAAGTCAAAAGATCCAAACATCAAACGTATTCTTGGTGTAGACGGTCCTAAAGGTAAAGGCCTTGGCATTCGTGACGACTGGGGTTACCAAGTAATTAAGCAAGTTGGTAACTACGGTGAGAGTTTTGAGCGTACTGTTGGTACAGGTTCTCCACTTCAAATCTCTCGTGGTGTAAATGCATTATGGAATGCGGGCGGCTTTATGTACGCTCCACCAATCCGTTAATAAATTTTCAAGCATCAATTAGGGCGGAGTTTTCCGCCCTATTTATTAAATGGATTTGAGGTTATAGTAGTATGAAACCTAATGAAACTATTTCTCCAGCGCAGGCAAAGCCACAGCCCAAAAGTGCCAACTTATTTTACAACCCCACTTTTCGCTCCATCATTTTCCAAATTATCGCCGTCGGGGCGCTTTGTGCTTTCTTTTACACGATTGTAAATAATGCGCTCACTAACTTAGATTCCCGTGGTATCGCCACTGGTTTTGATTTTCTCTCCCAAGAAGCTGGTTTTGGCATCGGCTTAACACTAATTGAATACGACGAGACCTTCTCATACGGTCGTACATTCTTTATCGGTCTTCTCAATACCGCTTTAGTTTCAGTACTAGGCATCATGCTAGCCACGATACTGGGCTTTAGTATGGGTATCGCTAGACTCTCTTCAAACTGGCTAGTTAGCCGATTTGCAGCTGTCTACATTGAGATATTCCGAAATATCCCTCTTCTTTTGCAAATCTTTTTCTGGTACTTCGCCGTTCTGCAAGCCTTGCCTTCTGCTCGTCAAAGCATGAGCCTAGGTGAAGCAATTTTCTTGAACGTACGTGGATTGTACTTCCCTGCACCAGTGTTAGAGCAAGGCAGTAGCATTGTTATCGCATCATTGATTGTTGGTATTATCGCTACGTTTATTATCAACATTTGGGCGAATAACAAACAGAAACTTACCGGCCAACAAACACCGATGTTTCGAATTGCTGCAGCGTTGATTTTAGGCTTACCGTTGGTGACTTACTTTGTTATGGGTATGCCTATCTCTGCGGATTACCCTGTTTTAAAAGGGTTTAACTTCAAGGGTGGTATTAGCATAATCCCGGAGCTTGCTGCATTGATGCTTGCTTTAAGTATCTACACAGCAGCGTTCATTGCCGAGATTGTTCGTTCAGGTATTAACGCCGTAAACCATGGGCAAACAGAGGCTGCTATGTCTCTAGGAATCCCACGATCTAGAACCCTTAAGCTTGTCATTATCCCACAGGCATTAAGAATTATTATCCCACCACTAACCAGTCAGTACCTAAACCTGACCAAAAACTCATCACTTGCGATGGCCATTGGTTACCCTGATCTTGTCTCTGTATTTGCAGGAACAACATTAAACCAAACTGGACAAGCTATCGAAGTAATCGCGATGACAATGGGCGTCTACCTGACCTTGAGCCTATTAACATCTGCTCTAATGAACATATACAACCGCAAAGTAGCGTTGGTGGAGAGATAAGATGAGTACACATCAATTTCAACCTGATCTTCCGCCTCCAGCGAATACCGTTGGGCCAGTCGGTTGGTTAAGAAAAAATCTATTTAATGGACCAATTAACAGCGTCGTCACTGTGGTTCTTGCTTACTTTGCTTTTACCCTTATATGGGCAGTAGCGGATTGGGCATTCATCAGTGCCGACTGGATAGGAACCACACGCGATGCCTGCACTAGCGAAGGCGCTTGTTGGGTCTTTATTAGCGTTCGTTGGGAGCAATTCATGTATGGCTTCTACCCAGAAGCTGAACTGTGGCGACCTCGCCTCTTCTACGCTACGTTAGCCATTTTTGTGGCCTTACTGGCCTACGAAAAAACACCTAAACGTACGTGGATCTGGTTGTTCTTCGTAAACATCTACCCATTTATCATTGCTGGCTTGCTATACGGTGGTGTCTTTGGATTAGAAGTTGTCGATACCCATAAATGGGGTGGTCTACTGGTCACACTGATCATCGCACTTGTTGGTATTGTAGTGTCACTCCCTATTGGTGTTGCACTTGCGCTTGGGCGTCGTTCAGAGATGCCGATCATTCGTAGTATGTGTACCGTATACATCGAAATTTGGCGTGGCGTACCGCTCATTACCGTTCTATTCATGGCCTCAGTTATGCTCCCGCTCTTTTTATCAGAAGGAACAGAAACCGATAAGCTGATTAGAGCACTTGTTGGGGTAGTACTATTCAGTGCAGCCTACATGGCAGAAGTAATTCGTGGTGGTTTACAAGCAATACCAAAAGGCCAATACGAAGCGGCTGATGCTCTGGGACTAAGCTACTGGAAAAAGACAGGGCTTATCATTCTTCCTCAAGCTCTTAAAATCACGATTCCTTCAATTGTGAACACCTTCATTGGTTTGTTCAAAGATACCAGTCTTGTTTTAATTATTGGTATGTTTGATGTGTTAGGAATTGGCCAAGCCGCGAATACCGACCCTGAATGGCTTGGGTATTCAACAGAAAGTTATGTATTTGTCGCGTTAGTGTTCTGGGTGTTCTGTTTTGGCATGTCGAGATATTCGATATGGCTAGAAAACAGACTTCACACCGGTCACAAACGATAATTAACAAGATCAAGGACGTATTATGACGCAGCAGACAGAAAACAACTCTCAAGGTCTTATGATCGAGTTGAAGGACATGAACAAATGGTACGGTGAATTCCACGTACTTAAGAACATCAACCTAGAAGTTAAAAAAGGCGAGAAAATCGTTATCTGTGGCCCTTCCGGCTCAGGTAAATCAACGATGATCCGCTGTATCAACCGATTAGAAGAGCACCAAAAAGGTCATATCTTTGTTTCAGGTAATGAATTGACGGAAGATCTCAAGAACATCGAAGCCGTTCGCCGAGATGTAGGCATGTGTTTCCAGCACTTCAATCTGTTTCCGCATCTGACGGTATTAGAGAACTGTACTTTGGCCCCTATCTGGGTCAAAAAGATGCCGAAGGAAGAAGCTGAAGCGATTGCGATGAAATACCTAGAGCGTGTGAAAATTCCTGAGCAAGCAGACAAGTTCCCAGGTCAACTTTCAGGTGGTCAACAACAGCGTGTAGCTATCGCTCGCTCTTTGTGTATGAACCCTCAAGTGATGCTGTTTGATGAGCCAACGTCGGCACTCGATCCAGAAATGGTTCGTGAAGTATTAGACGTAATGGTTGAGCTAGCGGAAGAAGGCATGACAATGCTTTGTGTGACGCACGAGATGGGCTTTGCTAAAGAGGTAGCAGATCGCGTTATCTTCATGGATGCCGGTGAAATCATAGAAGAGAACAACCCTGTCGACTTCTTTGAAAACCCACAATCAGACAGAACGCAGAACTTCTTAAGTCAAATATTACACCATTAATGTGTTATGATGCATAAACTATAGAGGCGGCTTAGGTCGCCTCTTTATTTTTCAAGGTTATAGATGGTTTTCTAAAGTTCTAAATAACTGGCTATGACGACTAAAGGTTGAAGATCGTATTTTAGCTATACTTAATTACAGCCTAAAGAAATACTTTGTTACACCTTCAGAAACACTTAACCGACTATTTTGATTATTATTTTACGTATACAGGAGGAATGAAAGACTTGATTTTTCGAACTTTCACCCCCATAAATGTACTAATAACTATTGAAGTCACCTTACGAGGAAGATTATGAACAGCCCTATGTTTTCACGCACAGCATCTCAAGAAAGTGCTCTGCAAACCAATAAAGTGTTGCGTAACACCTACGCATTACTGTCTATGACACTACTTTGGTCTGCTGTTGTAGCAGGCGTATCCATGGCGATGAACCTTCCTCGCCCGGGTCTTATTATCATGCTTGTTGGCTTCTACGGCCTACTTTTCCTAACAGAGAAGAACCGTGACAACAGCATGGGTCTAGTCTTCACATTCCTATTTACAGGTTTCTTAGGCTACACCATTGGTCCAATTCTTAATATGTACGTTGGCGCAGGCATGGGTGATGTAATCCTAACTGCACTTGGCGGTACAGCACTGGCGTTTATGGGCGCATCAGCTTACGCGCTAACAACTAAGCGTGACCTGTCGTTCCTTAACGGCATGCTATTAGCTGGTTTTGTAGTACTGCTTGTAGGTATGGTTGCAAATATCTTCCTACAGATGCCTCTACTATCATTGGCAATGAGCGGTATGTTCATCCTATTCTCGACTGGTGTTATCTTGCTTACAACGCAAAACATCATTCGTGGCGGTGAAACAAACTACATCTCTGCAACGATCAGCTTGTACGTATCAATCTACAACATCTTCATCAGCCTGCTAAGCATCCTAGGCATCATGGGCAACGACGACTAATCGTTCCCATCATTGAAGAATTATCTAGCCCAAGAGCCTACCTCTTGGGCTTTTTTGTATCTATAAGTACGATATTTCTATGGATAGCTACAATTTCAGTTGAGAAAGATAAACTTGGTCATGTACCCTACCCGCATAGTTAATTGGATTCTGGATTAAACATGTTTGAATATAACGGCAAGCAAATCGAAACCGACGCTCAAGGCTACCTATTGGATTACACGCAATGGGAAGAAGGTATGATTGAAATACTTGCTCAAGATGAAGCTATTGAACTTACGGATGCACACTTAGAAGTCGTCCATTTTGTAAGGAGCTTTTACGAAGAGTTCAATACCTCACCAGCGGTTCGTATGCTAGTTAAAGCGATGGAAAAAGCGCACGGCCCAGAAAAAGGTAACAGCAAGTACCTATTCAAGTTATTCAAAAAAGGGCCGGCAAAACAAGCAACCAAGCTCGCCGGTTTACCTAAACCAGCAAAGTGCTTGTAAAAACCTAACCCGCTTTAAGTTATTTAATTACGCTCGATATAAATACTGTAGTGCCATAACTACAGTATTTTAAACGTCCCTACACGTACGTCTTGGCGCTCACTATCTTTAACTTGATGCATCTCTACGTTGTCTACGATTGCACTCGAAGGGCCTATGTTGAGCCAAGCATGCAACTTCTCTATTTGCTGACTCTCTCCGACAGCTAATACTTCAACTCGACCATCATTTAAGTTCTTCGCATAGCCTGAGAGACCCATAGCTTGCGCCTGCCTACTGGTGTGGTAACGAAACCCAACACATTGAACTACGCCTGACACGACAAAAATATGTTGTGAACTTTCCATAACGTTGCCTCATAATTTATATGAATGATATAGTTGAGCTTCTATTCATTCACCACTTATTGGTGGACTTACTTCGAGTATAACGATTATGAAAGAAATCCCATTTCGTTGGATTGACAAATATCTCATTCACCTAAAAATCCAAGAAAAGTTCTATCTACTCTTCTTATTACCTCTTCTCGCCCTAGTTATATTAACTCTCGTTTTAGATAGCGCCGCGGACTCTTTGCTTGCTCACCTTTATCAAGAAGAAATGCTCTTGATGAAAGGACTTATCGAAGCAGGTCAACTCACTAAAGATCAAGTCGCTCAACTTGTCAGCAGCTCTGAAACCATCTCTTTGGGCTACGGTGCTGGTTCTGTTTCGGTAATGAATGGTGCATTCAACCTAGTTGCTAACCATGACCAAAACCTTTGGTCTGCTCTGTCTACGACTCAGGTTTCTATCATCGCTGTAACCCTAACGCTTATCGCGCTGGGTGTTTACTACATCATGACCTTCATCGGTGGTGCGATGTTCTCTATGAACAAAGCTTTAAACACACTGGCTAATGGTGACCTAACTTGCCGCATGAACTACTTCTTAGTTCGTGATGAGTTTAGTGAAATCGCTATTACGATCGACAAAGTAGCAGAGCGTGAACAAAACATGGTTCTGTCAATCCAAGAGTCTGTCGCTCTAATGCAGCAGATCAGCTCGGACTTAAACCAGTCAACACAACAAAGTTCAGACATCTCTGGTAACCAACAAGAACACCTGAATAGCTTAGCAAGTGCAACGGAGCAAATGGCTGCTACGATTCGCGAAGTAGCTACCCTTGCTCATGAGTCTAGTTCACAAACGATGGACGCTCGCGGCGTTGCGCAGAGTGGTCAAGTCAAGGTTTCAAATACATTGGAGTCTATCTCTAACCTATCTCAAGAGATCCAATCCGCTTCACAAGCAGTAGAAGAACTTGATGCCAACGCGGCGCAGATCGATGAAGTGGTCGCAACCATCAATGGCATTTCAGAGCAGACTAACCTATTGGCACTGAATGCTGCCATAGAGGCTGCACGTGCAGGCGAGCAAGGTCGTGGATTCGCTGTTGTTGCCGATGAAGTTCGTGCCCTTGCTGGTCGTACTCAACAAGCAACGGTTGAAATCCAAAGTATGATTGAGTCATTACAACGTAACAGCCAATCACTGACCAAACTGATGGAAGTAACGGTAAACAATGCTGGTGAAGGCCAAACACTGATGTCGGAAGTGAACGTTGAGATCGGTTCATTAGCTGAAAAGAACCAGTCTATTTCAGATAGCAGCACTCAAATTGCTACCGCGGCTGAAGAACAAGGCGTAGTCGCTGACAACATTGCACAAAGTGTTGAAGAGATTCGTCATCAATCAGACAGTATCTGCGAGATGATCAGTAAGAGTAATTCCAATGTCGACCAACTTCGTAAACAAAGCGATACGATGGAAGGTTTGCTGACAGGTCTTAAAGCTTAATACTGATATCCAACCACTAAGTGTTGATTAATCATACTAGGGCTGCTTCTGCAGCCCTTTCTTATTTGCTTTTCACCTGTACTTCCCCGACAATACCCCTCCTTCAAATTCAACAAACAGAGTAAATTATGACTCCTTCAATTCATCTAGCTAAAGGCCGAGATAAATCACTACGCCGCAAACACCCTTGGGTATTTTCTCGCGGTATCGATAAGGTCGAAGGCGAACCAAAACAAGGTGAAACTGTAGACGTATATGCTCAAAATGGTCAGTGGCTTGCAAAAGCGGCTTACTCACCAGAATCTCAAATTCGAGCTCGTGTTTGGACATTTGAAAAAGAAGAAATCAACAAGGCGTTCTTTGTAAAACGAATTCAAGATGCACAGTCTTTACGTGAAGACATCATCGAACGTGACGGCCTAACGGGTTACCGTCTAACAGCTGCAGAGTCTGATGGCCTGCCTGGCATCACAATCGACAAATACCAAGACTTCCTTGTTTGCCAACTGCTAAGTGCTGGCGCTGAGTTTAACAAAAGCGTGTTGGTTGAAGCGTTAATTGAATGCTTCCCTGACTGTAACATCTACGAGCGTTCAGACGTGGCAGTTCGTAAGAAAGAAGGCTTAGAACAGGTTGTTGGCGTTCTTCACGGTGAAGAACCACCGAAGTCTATCGTGATTGAAGAAAACGGCGTTAAGATCAGCGTGAACATTATGGAAGGCCACAAAACGGGCTTCTACATGGACCAACGTGATAGCCGCAAAGAATCGATGAAGTACGTTAAAGGCAAAGATGTCCTTAACTGTTTCTCATACACAGGTGGCTTTGGCCTTTACGCACTCAAAGGCGACGCGAAGCGTGTTATCAACGCTGACGTATCTCAACTTGCTCTTGATACGGCTAAATTCAACGCTGAACTTAACGAGTTTGATATCTCGAAAAAGCGCGCTGTGTTCCTTAACGCTGACGTTTTCAAACTGCTTCGTGAGTACCGTGACCAAGGCACTAAGTTTGACGTAGTGATCATGGACCCACCAAAGTTTGTTTCAAGCAAGAACAACCTAACTTCAGGCGCTAACGGCTACAAAGACGTTAACATGCTTGCAATGCAAATCCTGAAACCAGGCGGCACCCTACTCACCTACTCTTGCTCTGGCTTAATGGGTACAGACCTATTCCAAAAGATCATCGCTGATGCAGCATTAGACGCAGGCCGCACTGTTAAGTTCGTAGAGCGCTTCGAGCAAGCAGCCGACCACCTAACAGACACAGCCTACCCAGAAGGTTTCTACCTGAAAGGCTTTGCTTGTAAGGTTCTTTAATTTTAGAGCTTTAGAATCTCTCTTTTATAGCAAAGCAGACGTATTAAAAAAGGGCCTTTCGGCCCTTTTTTAGTATTGGTCAGGTAAGTTCACGAACAACTGACTCACCAAGTTGGTCAAATCACCATTAACAACAGAGCCATCACCTTGTGAATTTACCGAGTCGAACTGATTACCTACGTTGTCGAGAACAATCGTTTGACTTTGGCCTGTATTATCTGTGTTTTCTGAAATGGTAATCACGAGGTCTTTATCACCGCCGCCATTATCAACCTTTTCAATAGTGATATGATCAAGAAGATCAAACATTGAACTTTCGTTTGGTAACAACTCAGAGATATCAAGATGGTCTTCCCCTAGAGCAAAATCGGTTATCGTATCGACATCACCTTGGAAAGGTTCGTCGACCCACTTGAACAGATCATCACCGTCACCACCAGTTAAGATATCATCACCAAGACCACCGATAAGCGTATCTTTACCACCTTGACCGTAGAGGATATCATCGCCTAGTCCACCTGTAATGGTATCATCGCCACCACGCGTATCACTGTCTGCATTAAACAACTCATGGTTATCTTTAACATATTCGTAGATTTCCATGTCTGTAGGTTCTGCACCATTCAACATCTGTAAGAACGTTGTTAGAGCTTCCATACCCGAACCATCAGCTAACGCATCTGGACGAACAAGGCCATTATCACCCCATGGCAAGTTATCTGTATTGATAACATCACCAAACAAAATATCGTTACCGGCACCGCCGCTTAGATCATCACTACCTACAGGCAGTAGCGTAATTTCGTTGCTACCTTCCTCAAGTGCTGCATCTAAGCCTTGACTTGACTGAACGATTTCAACATCGCCTGTCGTACTTGTTACTGTCTTGATTATAAAGTTGTCTAAGTATACGTCTGCTGTGTATCCGCTTTGGTCTTCATAAACAGAGAGTACTAACTGGTACTTACCTTCATGAAGTAGATCTGTTTCAATCGAGCCAGTACTACTTCCAGATGATACACTTACCCATGTTTGAGTTTGTTCATCAAATTTCTGAACACTCCAGCCAAACACATCACCGCCACCAAAATAGTTACCCTGTGATGCATCAAATGTCAGTACTGACGCTTCGCCGCTAGCAACAACAAACTCGGGGCTGGTCATCGAAGCTGAGCTATTAATATCACCCGTATCGGTTAGCAAGATGCTTGAGTTAGTCAGTACTGCTGTACCACCGGAAACCGCAAAGTTCTCAAGGCTCCAAGATTCACCTGTACTAGAGCTGAAGTTTGCAAGTTGCGTTGTAGTTGATGAATAAATGTACGAAGAACCATTGTCACTCACGAAGTGCTCTAATATTTCAGAATCAATGCCATCTCCGATACCTATCGTTCTAACTTTTGATACATCCGCTAGCTCATCGAAAGCAGTAACAGAGTCAGCAAACTCATCAAACTGGGTAGTAGAGCCGCTGCTGTTTGAACTGTTCGACACAGTTGGTTTTCCATCAGTTAAGAAGAACGTTAAGTTTTCATAACTCGATGGTTGGTCACCATCAGCAAACCAATCTTTAGTAGAATCAAACGCAGCCTCGTAGTTAGTTGCGCCATCCGCAGTCAAATCATTGATCGCTGAGTTGACTGTCTGCTCTAAGTCTGACTCTTCTAAGTTTTGTAAATCTATTTGTATGCTCGCACTAGCCTCAAAACCAATCAACGCCAGATTTATAATACCCGGATGAGATGCAATATCAGCCAACATAGCAATAAGTGATGCTTTAACCACATCTAACTTAGACTGGCTACTGTTACTATTGAGTGCGTCTTTCATACTGCCTGACGTATCAACAACTAAAGCAATATTGTAATTCGTCGGTGCGACCGAGTTATCCACAACACCGCCAGTATCTCCAAACAGTACGTCGTCACCATCAAAGCCAACGATCGTGTTATCGCCATTTTCATTACCTAAGCTAGGCGCTATAACAATACCGGTTTGAGTATCAGCAAGTACTTCTGAATCTACAGGTTGACCTTGACCATCGACCTCGTAAGCGCCTGCTGTAACAGTCAGAACTGGTGCCGTATTAACTGGTGCTTCAACAATGACTGTTAACTTCCCTACACTATCTAACTCAGCTGGATCAATCACCCAGGTTCCATCAGCTTGTTTAGTACCTGTCGAGAGCGTTACATCGGAAGGTACATCACTCACGACCAATGAACTTACTTGCTCGCTACCGTCGTTGTCATTCAGAACGATATCAATGTTAAGTTCATAAACCTCAGCAACTTTAACTAGGGTACCGCTCTGAACTTCAAACTTGCCGTCAGAGAAATACAACGACTCGATACTATAAAAGTCATGATTTGCATTCCCTGTTCCAGTATGAGTTAAGCGAAAATCTGGAGCTCCTGCTGTACTAAAGGTGTAGTCTGTTCTTTGGCCTGTTAGATATGCTGCATCATTGCCTGAACCACCATAGTATGCTGTGCTCGTTGTTGGGCTACGAGAAATGAGAACATCATTGCCAAATTCTCCAGTATCATCACCCAACAAATTAATGCTTGTTGATGCATCTATACCGCCAACCAAAATGTCACTACCGTCGCCGCCTTGTAGGTTTTCAGAAACAACGCCAAGACCGCCGTCATTGCCGACAATAATGTCATCGCCTTCTCGGCCAAGTACCTGCATATGATCGCCATTGTTGTATACAACAGTATCATTGCCACCAAGGGCATCTAGCCAAGCACCACTTGTAGTCTGAAGATGGTTGTCGTCGCCATCAGCATTTGGGTCTACTGTCTTATTCGCCAAGCTAGATTCTATGCTTGCAACAATAGAGTCAGCAACATTTCCACTAACACTGGTTAAGTTGGCGGAAACCGCCAATCCATTACTAATTGGCGCAACTGTTGTTGTTACCGTTGCACTACTGGTCAGGCCTGAACTATCAACAATGGTATATGTGAACGACGCACTACCCGTCACATTACTATTTGGCGTGAAGGAGATCTCACCACTGTTTTGATCGTATAAGACCGTTCCGTCAACTGAGCTAAATCCATCCGCGACAATCGTAAAGGTGTCACCGGTATTTGGATCGTAATCGTTAGCAAGAAGCAGTGACGAATCTACAATTAAAGTTTCACCCTCTTGCACAGACAGAATATCACCGATCAACGGGAAATCGTTTAAGTCATGCTCGCCATTGTTGTAATTACCATTGCCATCAACCGTACCAAGATTGATATCTAGGTTAGCAGCACCACCTTGGTCCCAATAAACGATTTCAATAGAATGATAACCATCACTATCAATCACAAATGCGTCATGTAAGGTAGTTGTAGACGACTGGTTCTGGTCAACAGTAGCAACTTCAACCCCATCAATTAATATCGTGTAGCCGTCATCAGCGGTCACTTTAAATGCATAATCACCAGCTTCTAGATAGACTGAACCACTAATTTGAACAACACCGTCAGTATGAGCACCAACGGTACCTTCAACAGAGCTAGAGTCATCATTTAAGAAGTCTTCAAACTGACTTTGAGAGCTCAAGCCATTGTTATTTCCATTTAGCGTATAGTTGATATCTTTGGCGTCAAAGGTTAGGTCTGCTTCTTTGCTAGCAATAACATCCAACGCATCTTGAATCGAATCAATATTGCCATTAACACTATCATTTGAGCTGTAATAGTATCCAGATAGTCCACCAAATACTGATACCGTATCATCTTGAGCAACTGGAGCCTGATTGGTCGCATTGGACGTAATAGTCAGTTGAGCCACTTCATCACTAAGTAAACCGCTAGAATCAACTGACTGATAATCAATTTCTTCAGAGAGATCAGCACTAACTACATCAACGCCTTTAAGCGTGATATTGGAGTTTCTATTAGGATTATCAGAACCGTCTTGAGTAGTGAATACTCTTAATTCAGTAAACCCTCCATCGACTTGGATGTTAACTGTCGCATTCCCGTTGCTATCGATGGACAGTCCGTTCTCGCCTGATTCATCGCTATCGAAGAAGAACGTCCCAACAACATTACCATCTTCATCGAGAGCGAGTACCTCAATACGACCGCCAGCATTATTTCCCGCATTGTAGTTTCCGAATACGCTACCAAATTCAATATTAGCCTCTGTAATGGTTGCACCAGATTGAGAATAATCAACAGAGATATATTCCTGGTTGCCACCGCTAACTACATCCAACTCTCCGCTAGTTGAATTCGCATTAGTTGACACACCAAAACCATCCTCTTGGTTTTGACTGTCGTAAACCAAATAAGAATTTGTATCGATTACATTAGCGTCGGTTGGGGAGCTACCATCGTAAATCCCCGAGCTTATTAATACATTGCCCTGTAAGTAACTTACGCTGCTAGACCCATTGTTGACTTGGCCTGCAAAAGTACTTGCTACAAAATCAAGCTTATCCACAGCATTGGAATCTTGTTCATATTCGACTTGAGCGTCACTACTGATTATATCTCCAGCTTCAATGAGTACTTTGCCACCACCACTAACGTCGTAAAGGTTACCGAACAATGGTTCTTCGAGAATTTTGACATCAACCGGAGTACCAGCAGCATCATCTTCAATGTCGCCCACGTTATCTTGACTGCCCGATTGACCACCATCAAACGTAAAGAATGCTTCATCTTGGTTGTCTAAGGTTACTGAGAAGTCGGTGGCTGTAGGTCTGTTGTCATCGTTTTCGATGGTGCCCGTCGCGGTCTTATCACCAACGGTCAGCGTGAACGTTTCATCGCTTTCCAGAACCGTATCTTCCGCACCCGCTACCGTTACCGTGAAGCTCGCCGTATTCGCTGGGACGGTGATCAGGCCTGTGACCGCATCGTACGTCACGCCGTTGCTGAACGACACTGTGCCGTAGTCGGTGTTATCCGTTTCGTTATCCGTCAGGCTGAACGCGTACGTTTGAGCCGTGTCGGCCGTATTGCTTAGGGTCACGTCGAACGCCAGTGCGTCGCCTTCTTCCTCGCTCACATCCGCGATGTCATTGATCGTCGGCGAAGGCACCACACCAACATTGACCGTCAATGTATCTGTACCGCCTTGGCCGTCAGAAACGACTACTGTGAAGCTATCGCTACCGTTGTAATCAGCATTTGGTGTGTAGGTCCAGTTTCCGTTTTCATCAACGGTCACTGAGCCATTAGATGGTTCGCTGCCTTTTGAGAAGCTTAGTGAGTCATTGTCATCATCTGATGCAGAAAGAGAACCACTGACTGGCGTATCTTCGTCAGTCGTGACTACAACACTGTCACCCAGTGGGTCGCCATTGC
>NZ_PIGC01000016.1:0-130675 GCF_003050065.1 Vibrio sp. 10N.286.51.C3
AACCACAAGTGAAGTGACCATCACCATCAACGGTGCCGATGATCCGTCTGAGATAACCGTTGGTGAAGGTGATTCTGACATGGGTGAGGTGACGGAAGATGTCGATGTTGATCCTGAGAGTAATGACTTTATGGCGACGGGAACACTGACAATAACCGATGTAGATGCTAACGATGTCGCTGCTTTTCAACCCAATGGTACGTTTAATCCAGAAGGCTCAACCAATGAGACCGCATTGGGTATGTTGACCATAACCGATGATGGAGCATGGACGTATGTCGTAGACAACGATGATGTGCAATATCTTGATGACGATGAGCTCGTTACCGAGGTTTACACGGTTACTGCGATAGACGGAACCACCAGTGAAGTGACCATCACCATTAACGGTGCCGATGATCCGTCTGAGATCACCGTTGGTGAAGGTGACTCTGATATGGGTGAGGTGACGGAAGATGTCGATGTTGATCCTGATACCAACGAACTTTCAGCGTCAGGTACTTTAACGATTACTGATGTCGACACGAGTGACATGCCAGCCTTTAAACCTAATGGTGTGTTTACCCCGATTGGGTCTACTTATGCTCTTGCTCTGGGTATGTTAACGATTACTCCGGAGGGGGCATGGAGTTATGTCGTTGATAACGATGCGGTTCAATACTTGAACGATGATGACGTAGTTATAGAGCGATATGTCGTAACCGCTATCGATGGTGTTGAACATGTTATCGAGATAACAATCAATGGTGTCAATGATGCACCTGAAGCGACGAGCTTTACGGTCGTCAATGATGAGGACGCAGTCATACCAATCCTTTTCGATTCTGAAGATGGTGGTATGCCTGATTACATCTCAGATATAGAAGATGACCATGATGACATTCCACTTAATATTAGGATAGAAAGCTTGCCAACCAACGGCAGCCTTTTGTATACCGACGAAAATGGCGTCACGAGAGAAATCGTTCAGTCTGATGTTGATAACGGTGTGTTGTTTGTTCCGAACAATATCAGTTTTGTTGCTGGACCTGGAGAGATGTTTGAAATGGGCTTCAGTGGTGATCCTGAGGATATGCCAGATCTTGTTGATGGTTTCTATAATTGGGGGGAAGAAGTTTCACCAACAGAGAGACTTATTACGCTAGATAACGGTAATACGATTACAGTAACGATCGAAGATAACAATGATAAACCGTTGAAACAGTATCAAGGCGAACAATCTCATGTTGGTTTTGGTATTGGTGATACTGATGGTAGAGGTATGAACAGCCAGGAGACCTTGGTCCTCGACTTTACTAATAATCCATTAGAGGTTGTTGATTTTGGTTTAGATGGTTTGGGTGGTTCATTTAACACTGATAGTAATGTTTATGTTGAAGTGCTCTATACCTTTGCTGATGGCACGACTCAGACGGAGCAATATCAAAAAGATCCAGGGGATACGGGGAATAGCCAAATTCTGTATGATTTTAGTTATTCTTCACCAGACAACCCGATTGTTGGGATGGAGCTGTCATCGACAGGGGGCAGTTGGGAGTTACGCTATGTCCAAGGTAACGAGGCAGTAACCGAAGACCCGCAGTTTGATTATGTCGCGGTCGATTCTAATGGTGCAGAAAGCACGGTAGAGACGGTCACTATAGATATCGAAGATCCGCAGCAATATAACGTTGTTAGCGCGGCGAGTAATGAACCCTTGTATGCACAGTCAGGTAACGATCTGCTGATTGGAGATAGCGGAGATAATATCTTCACTTGGCTAGACTCCGCGCTCGACAACGGTACTGATATTATTAAAGATTTCGAGCTTTATACTGCTGGTTCTGGGGACCTGATTGATCTCAATGATTTGGTCGAAGATCCTCAAGACGAGACTCAAATGGCAGAGTTACTTGATGCGATAGAGGTCTCTGTCGACGGAGAAGATATCGCGTTGTCCATTCTAATCAATGGAGGGGATGATGTTCAAACTATCGTTGTTGAGGGGATTGCGACTGAACTGGGTGGTTCGGTTGACCTAGGTAATGACCTAGCAGTGCTGGGAGAGCTGATAAAAAATGACGCAGCTTAATTAGATAAAGTGAAAGGTTCTAGCACTCAATGTAAGCAAAGCCCTCGATTTTTCGGGGGCTTTTTTTGTATCGAATACCAGCCAAAGAAAAGGTATCGGAATAACACACAAAAAAAAGCCCAAACCAACGTGGTTTGGGCGGATACAAGTATAGGAGTTAATAAGGAAAATGCAGTAATTAAGAAAGCAGTGAGAAGAACAAGTTTGACGGCCTGTTAAACTTCTAAATACGCTGTTTTCTACCTAATTTATGACCCTCCATTTCCATTTCAGTTCCAAGAAAATTCATTATTTTTTTCTTTTTTTGTAAACACACAGCGATTCAATCGGTTAGTGCTGAGTTTTACTAACTGGTACGACCAATTTGTGAAAATGTGATGTTGCTTGCTTGTTAAATAAATGTACTAAGCGTATATTTCAAACAGTTGTTTAATACGAGTGATTGAAATGGCACCAAGAAGTACAACCAAAGACAAAATCTTAGATGTGGCTGAAGGCTTATTTGCTGAGCACGGTTTTAATGACACCTCTTTACGCACGATTACGAGTAAAGCGAATGTCAACTTAGCTTCAGTGAACTATCACTTTGGCGATAAGAAGACTCTGGTTCGTGCGGTACTCAATCGTTACTTAGAAGCATTTATGCCAGCACTGCAAGATGCATTAGTGAACTTAAACTTGAACGAAACGTATTCTATGAGTGACGTGTTTGAGTCTTTGAGACAGCCACTAAGAGCACTTAATGATGTTAGGCCAAATGGTACAAGCCGGTTCATGTTACTTATCGGCAGAGGCTATACGGATGTGCAAGGACACTTGCGTTGGTTCATTACTACCCGTTATAGCGAAGTACTTTCTTTGTTTACAACGTCAGTAATGAAGGCGAATCCGAACCTCACTCAAGAACAGTTATTTTGGCGATTACACTTCACCCTAGGGACTTGTGTATTCACCATGGCATCAAGTCAGGCTCTGGTAGAAATTGCAGAGAATGACTATGACAGAAAGATAGATGCTAAGGCAGTGGTCGATATTCTTATTCCATATTTAGCCGCTGGCATGTCAGCAGAAGAATAAAACAATAAAAAGCGAAACATTCACAACCAATATAGTGAACAAAAGGATCTGAACTATGAGCTCTCTAAGACAAAAATGGGTAAGTGACCCAGCTTTTAAACTCTTTAAAAAAGTACTACCACCACTATCTAGCACCGAGAAAGAAGCGATGGAAGCAGGTAGCGTGTGGTGGGACGGAGAGCTGTTTTCTGGCAAACCAGATTTCACTAAGCTGCACCAATACCCTAAACCTCAGCTGACAGCAGAAGAGCAATCGTTCATGGATAATGAGCTTGAAACTTTGCTGGCTATGCTTGATGACCACCAAATTGTAAAAGAAGACCGAGACCTTCCTGAAGAAGTGTGGAACTTCTTACGTAAAGAGCGTTTCTTTTCTCTTATTATTGCGAAAGAGTACGGCGGTCGTGAATTCTCAGCACACGCTAACTCAACTATCGTAACTAAGATTGCGACGCGTAGTATCAGTACTGCGGTTTCAGTAATGGTTCCAAACTCTCTTGGTCCTGGTGAGCTGCTTTCTCACTACGGAACTCAAGATCAAAAAGACTACTGGCTACCTCGTCTTGCTGACGGTACCGATATCCCATGTTTCGCACTTACAGGCCCAGAAGCGGGTTCTGATGCAGGCGGTATTCCTGATGTTGGTACAGTATGTATGGGTATTCATGAAGGTAAAGAGACGCTAGGTATTAAGCTGAACTGGAACAAGCGTTACATCACGCTAGCGCCAGTGGCGACGGTACTTGGTTTGGCTTTCAAACTGCACGATCCTGAGAAACTACTTGGCGACAAAGAAGACATCGGCATCACTTGTGCGCTAATCCCTGCTGACCACGAAGGTGTTGTGATTGGTGAGCGTCATGATCCACTTGGCCTTGCATTCATGAATGGTCCGACACGCGGTCATGATGTATTCATCCCTATGGAATGGCTAATTGGCGGTGCAGATTACGCAGGTAAAGGCTGGCGTATGCTGGTGGAGTGTCTGTCTGCAGGTCGTGGTATTTCACTACCAGCCCTAGGTACAGCGATGGGTCACCTAACTGCGAAAACAACTGGCGCGTATGCTTATGTTCGTAAGCAGTTCGGCATGTCGATTGGTAAATTTGAAGGTGTTGCAGAGAGTTTAGGCCGTATTGGTGGCTTAACATATCTACTAGAAGCAACTCGTACACTGACAACTACTTCACTTGATATGAAGGAGAAGCCGGGTATCGTAACGGCTATCGCGAAATATCATATGACAGAGATGGCGCGTACTATTCTGAATGACTCAATGGATATCCACTCAGGTCGTGCAATTCAAGATGGTCCAATGAACTACTTGGCTGCGCCTTACCTAGGTATTCCAGTTGCTATCACAGTAGAAGGTGCGAACATCTTAACTCGTAACCTGATGATCTTCGGGCAAGGTGCGACACGCTGTCACCCATACGTACTAAGCGAGATGGAAGCGGCTGCAAACCCAGACGAGAAGCAAGGTGCGAAGGACTTCGATAATTTGTTGTTCAAGCATATTGGTCACGCGACTAAGAACACGTTCGGCGCGTTTGGCGCAGCACTGACTGGCTCTAAGTTCATTAAAGCCGATATGAGCGGTCCAACAAAGCCGTACTACCAAGACCTGACTCGTTTGAGCCGTGCGCTTGCAGTAAGTGCGGATTTCGCAATGCTGACGCTAGGTGGCGAACTGAAACGTAAAGAGCTTATCTCTGCACGTTTAGGTGATGGTCTAAGTTACCTTTACATGGCTTCTGCTGCACTTAAAAAGTATGAAGACGAAGGTCGTCAACAAGCTGACCTAGACTACGTACACTACGCGGTTCAACACTGTTTCCATAACGCGGCGAAATCGCTACAAGAAGCGTACAGAAATTTCCCGAACAAGATGGTTGGTAAAGTACTTAAAGGTCTAGTGTTCCCTGTAGGTAACCACTTTGAAAAACCAAGTGACAACCTAACGGTACAACTGGCGGAAAGCTTGATGACTCCGGGTGCACACCGTGAACGTCTGACTCACCTTTGCTACATCGGTAAAGAAGAAGATGATAGCGTTGGCCTAATGGAGAATGCGTTCAATGCGATGTACAGCATTAAGCCTCTTGAACGTAAGATCTTCAAAGCAGTGAAAGAGGGCAAAGTAGCTCGTAAAGGCTTATTGCAAGATAAACTTGCTCAAGCTCTGGCGGCAGATGTTCTTACTCAAGACGAAGTTGACCAAATCATTGCAGCAGACAAACTACGCTACGCAGCGATTCAAGTTGATCACTTCAGTCATGACTTCAGCGAAACTTTGACGCGAAAAGAGTTAAAACCTAAGCTAAATAGCGTTGCTTAGATAAAGAAATGACAAAAGGCACCTAATAAGGTGCCTTTTTTTGTTTTTGTCGTAGAAGTCGCAATAGACGCGTTAACAAATGGTGACTTAGTCAGCAAATATTCGCTCAGTGCTCCAACCACTTGCATTTTCACCACATTTTTACAGAAATTAGATGCCATTTGCGTACGAAACTTTTATCCTTAACCTGATTTTTTAAGGAAGTTGAATATGATCATCAAACCTCGAATTCGCGGATTCATCTGTACTACAACACATCCAGTCGGTTGTGAAGCTAATGTAAAAGAACAAATTGCTTACACAAAAGCTCAAGGCCCAATCGCAAACGCACCTAAACGTGTACTAGTTGTTGGCTCTTCAAGTGGCTACGGCTTGTCTTCACGTATTGCGGCTGCATTTGGTGGCGGCGCTTCAACTATCGGTGTTTTCTTCGAGAAAGCCGGTACTGAGAAAAAGCCGGGCACAGCTGGTTTTTACAACTCAGCAGCGTTCGACAAGCTAGCTAAAGAAGAAGGCCTGTATTCAAAAAGCCTGAACGGCGATGCTTTCTCTAACGAAGCGAAACAGAAAACGATTGACCTGATCAAAGAAGATCTAGGTCAAATCGATATGGTTGTGTACTCACTGGCGTCTCCAGTGCGTAAAATGCCAGAGACTGGCGAAGTTATTCGTTCAGCTCTGAAACCTATCGGTGAAACGTACACATCAACAGCTGTTGATACAAACAAAGACATGATCATCGAAGCAAGTGTTGAGCCTGCATCTGAAGAAGAGATCAAAGACACTGTTACTGTAATGGGCGGTGAAGATTGGGAACTTTGGATCAACGCTCTATCTGAAGCCGGTGTTCTAGCTGATGGTTGTAAGACAGTTGCTTACAGCTACATCGGTACAGAGCTAACGTGGCCAATCTACTGGGATGGCGCGTTAGGTAAAGCTAAGATGGATCTAGACCGTGCAGCGTCAGCGCTTAACGAGAAACTAGGTCAAACTGGCGGTACTGCAAACGTTGCTGTTCTTAAGTCTGTTGTGACTCAAGCAAGCTCTGCAATCCCTGTTATGCCTCTTTACATCGCTATGGTGTTCAAGAAGATGCGTGAAGAAGGTATTCATGAAGGTTGTATGGAACAGATCTTCCGTATGTTCAGCCAACGTCTATACAAAGAAGATGGCAGCGCAGCAGAAGTCGATGAAGTGAACCGTCTACGTCTAGACGACCTAGAACTTCGTGACGACATTCAAGAGCATTGTCGTAACCTATGGCCTCAAATCACAACTGAGAACCTAAAAGAACTGACTGACTACGTAGAGTACAAAGAAGAGTTCTTGAAGCTGTTCGGTTTCGGTGTTGAAGGCGTTGATTACGAAGCTGACGTTAACCCAGCTGTTGAATTTGATGTAGCTGACATCTAATTCAAACAATCGAATCAAAACGAAATAGGCGCTCATTGAGCGCCTATTTTTTTGTCTGTTATTTGAGTGAAGAAATTAAGAGCAGATGCAGGATATGAGTGGCGGTATTCGAAGAGTTTGAAGAGCGGATACGGGATACGAGAAGCGAGTATCGGTTTCGAAGAGATTTAAGAGCAAGCGGAAGAGAAGAACTAACAAAAAATGCACTAATCCAAAGATGAATTAGTGCATTCGAAATATCTAAGCTTGGCTGCTTTTAATGCAGTAGGCGCTAGCTAATTATGATGATGAAAGTACCTGCTAGGGTCATCAATATATTGGCTATCGCGTAAGTACCCGCATAACCTAGTGCTGGAATGGTTGAGCGAGCGTGGTCGTTTACGATGTCCATTGCTGGAGCACAGGTTCGCGCACCAATGATTGCACCAAACAGCAGCGCTCGGTTCATCTTCAAAACATAAGCACCAACCAAGTAAGCGAAGAATACAGGCAGCACACTCACTACGAGAGCAATACCAATGACCTGAGGGCCGACTTGGGTTAAGTGCTCGAATATCTTACCACCGGCGCTTAATCCGATACCGACCATAAAGAACATCAAGCCGAGGTCTTTGACCATATTCAACGCACCCTGAGGTACATAACCGAAAGTAGGGTGGTTTGCTCGTAAGAAGCCCAGCATGATACCCGATAGAAGCAGGCCAACTGCGTTACCTAGTCCAAATGAAACCTGACCGAATGTCATGGTGATCAAACCAAACAAAATACCCAGAATGAAGAAGCTACAGAAGGCCATCAAATCTGCCATTTGACTGTGAATTGAGATGAAACCAATTTTTTCTGCTAGGCCGTGGACACGGCTCTTTTCGCCACTCACTTGCAGTACATCACCTTTAGAAAGCACAATGTTTAAGTCCATCGGCATTTCAATCTGAGCACGTACTACGCGGTTAAGAAAACAGCCGTACTCAGACAGGTTTAAGTCTGAAAGGCGTTTACCTGCGATACTGTCACTTTTAACGACAATCTCTTCTTCCACTATGCGTAGATCGAGTAAGTTACGGTCGAAAACCTCTTTCCCGTTACGGAAGCTTGGGTCTAGACGAGCGTGGCTATCTGGGAAACCAACCAATGCGATCTCATCGCCTTCTTGCAGAATAGCATCACCATCTGGGTGGGCAAGAATACCATTACGACGAATACGCTCGATGTAACAACCTGTTTGGCGATAGATACCCAATTCACGCAGGTTCTTACCGTCAGTCCAAGAGATAAGCTCTGGTCCCACACGATAAGCACGAATGATAGGAAGGTAAACCTTACGTTGACCAGAAGCACCTAAACCGCGTTCTTGAGCAATCTGTTCAGCTGAGTCGTGCAGGTTTACTTTTTGCAGCTTTGGAATCAGGCGAGCGAACATGATCATGCTGATTAAGCCAACCAAGTAAGCCATCGCGTAACCCACCGATAGGTTTTCGATAATCAGGCTCAAATCCATATTTCTTGGTACTTCTGCTAAGCCTGAGTTGAGCGCGTCTTGTGCGCCTACCAAAATTGGGGTTGCTGTAAGCGCACCCGCCATCATGCCGGCAGACAAGCCAAAGCCTAAACCAAGGTAATGACTACTGAAATAGGTTAGGGCAATCGCTGTAGAAAGTACCACAAGGCTCAGAATGAGGTAGTGCTTACCGTCTCTGAAGAAGATACCGAAGAAGTTTGGACCCGCTTCAATTCCAACACAGTAAATAAACAGCATGAAGCCAATGGTGAGTGCATCTGCATTAAAAGAGAAGCCAAGATGTCCCATAACGAGGGAAGTAATCAGAACACCGATTGAATTGCCGAGTTGGAGACTACCGAAACGAATTTTACCAATGGCTAATCCAATCGATAAAACAACAAAGATGAGGAGAATGGGGTTTTGTTCTAACAGAAAAACAACGTCGATATTCACAGTGGTCGCTCAATAATTGGCGTGAAACACAGGGTAAGTTTGAGAGGTGAATTGTATCTAAATATAAATAAATTATAAGCGATATTTTGCTAATTTACTTGATTTTGACCTTATTCTTATTCCGTATGAAAACTGGTCATAAAAAAAGCCCGCTACAATGAGCGGGCTTTCTATAAATCGTACAGTCCAACGCATAAATTGGTCAGTTGTTTAAGGTCTTAGCCTCGATTCTCTTGTGAGAAATCCTAGCTTAGTCGAAAAGACCTAGGTTTTCTTTTGCGTATGCTTCAAATTCTGTGCAGCCGCCGATGTGGTCTTGGTCGATGAAGATTTGTGGCACTGTGTCTACAGGCTTACCAACAGTCTTTTCTAGGTCAGCTTTGCTGATGCCTTCAGCGTGGATGTCAACGTAACGGTAGTTGAAGTCATCGCGTTTAGCTTTAAGAGTTTCAGCATGCTCTTTTGCACGAACACAGAATGGGCAAGCAGGGCGACCAAAAATAACTACAAACATTTAATTTCTCCTAAATACGGGATGAGGCTCGTTAACTCGATTATGTTAACTATTCTTTAGTGAATGCCACTCAAAATTTCTTAAAACCAACTATGCCTCAATGCCATGGGGAAATAAAGATGGAATTACCTCTTAATACAATAGGTTTTGTCTATCAGAGCAAATAATGGTCACAAAAAGGATCCATGTTGATTTCTGATAGGTATCTAGATTGATTACCCTTAATTTAAGAGTGTGAATTACCCCTAAGAATACGACTTTAATCCATCTTTAATGCGACAAGTTGCACCTCGTCAAAAAAAGCTCATACAGAACGAGGCATCTTAATACTGATGCACGATACAAAGACTAAATTCCAACAACCAAGAGTTCGCAGTTTTGTTCAGTCATAGGCGCAGGAGGCACCATGTTTCAATTTATGACATCTACAAAGATCATCTTTGGTGATGGAGCACTTTCCGCTTCATTGTCTCTCTTTAATCAATACGGCTATAGCGTGCTATTGGTTACAGGCAATACATTAGAGCGCACTTCAGTTGTTACTGACTATCTCGATGCGCAGAGTATGCGTTATCAACACATTGCCGTTTCCGGAGAACCTAATATTAAAATGGTCGAAGAGGCCGCTATTTCTGCCCGTCGATTTAAGCCAGATATGGTAGTCGCGATGGGTGGAGGCAGTGCCATCGATATGGGAAAAGCGTTAGCTGCGGTTTTACCTAATCAAGGCAATTTATACGACTATGTTGAAGTCGTCGGGCGTAATGTACCTCTTAAAACTAAACCTCTGCCATTTATTGCTATTCCAACCACTGCGAGCAGCGGCGCGGAGGTCACTAAAAACGCGGTGCTGAAATCAGGGCAAGACCAAGTGAAAGTAAGCCTTAGAAACCCAGACATGCTGGCTGACGTTGCGATTGTCGACCCAACCCTAACTCATGGAACTAATCTGTATCTATCTGGACGAGGTGCGATGGATGCATTTACTCATCTAATGGAAGCCTACGTGTGTGGTGAACCCAACCCGTTAACCGATATGATCTGTGAAGAAGGGCTGCGCAAGTTGAGTAGTTCTGTGGTTCGGGCGTGTGTTTATGACGAGCCTCAAGCACGTTCTGATCTTGCTTTTGCTTCTATGCTTGGTGGTATGGCGATAACAAACGCCAAGCTTGGTGCTGCCCATGGTTTGGCTTCTGCATTAGGAGGCAAGATTTCAGCGCCTCACAGTGTGATTACCGCGCGCTTAGCCCCGTTCGTGATGCTGGAAAATATTGCGGTTGCGAGAGAAGAGAAAAGATTAGACATCTTAGCGCGTTATCAGCAAATCGCTCAGATAGTGATAGGTAACTCCGAAGCAAAAGAAGAAGAGGCGATTTCTTGGTTATCTGAAGTGCTGGATACGCTTAAGTTACCCAATTTGCAGGAATTTGGCGTCTGTGAAGCTCAGTTTGATGAGGTTTCTGCCGATGCGCTCAAGTCAGTGGCTATCAAAGGAAACCCTTTGCCGTTAAACCAAGAGAGGTTAGTGCATATTCTGAAACAGGTTTGCGAGGAGTGCAGTTGTGGAGAAGGGGAGCATGAGGCGGCTTCAATAAACCAATTTGAAGAATCTGCAGTGGAGTCTAGCTTTACCATTATCAACTCTTATGCGTCCGAGAACAGCGTGGTAGAGAAAGGCAACAGTTGGACTATTTAACGGCTTTCGACCTGTTCGCTGCATAAAGCATTTAAAACAGACAAACAAAAACGGAGCACTAGGCTCCGTTTTTTAATAGCTATATTTTGGTTCGTATCCTAAGGGCTCTTTGTTCGAACCCTAGAAGGTTAGAACTGAGAGTATTTCTCGTAACGTGAATCACGAAGAGACTCTTTAACACGCTTTAGGTTCTCTCTGAAACCAGAACCACGACGCAGTGTAAAGCCTGTCGCTAACACATCAATCACCGTCATTTGAACAACTCGGCTTGCCATTGGCATATAAACGTCTGTGTCTTCCGGTACATCCAATGAGATAGAAAGCGAACTTGCTTTATCTAATGGAGAGTCTTTTGCTGTGATAGCGATAACCGTTGCGCCGTTTTCACGCGCTAGGTTTGCAATCTCTACTTGGCTCTTAGTGCGACCAGTGTGAGAGATAAGAACAATAACGTCATTATCACTGCAGTTAATGCAGCTCATTCGTTGCATCACGATGTCTTCGAAACACGTGATTGGGATATTAAAACGAATAAACTTGTTTTGAGCGTCTTTGGCGACAGCAGAAGAGGCACCCAGTCCGAAGAATGAAATGCGTTTTGCTTGAGTCAGCAAGTCAACCGCTCGGTTCACTTGCATCGCATCTAGACTGTTTTTTGCAACGTCTAGACATGCCATAGTTGATTCGAAAATCTTATGCGTATAAGCATCCGGACCATCATCTTCTTCAACATTACGGTTCACGTAAGGTGTACCGTTCGCCAAGCTTTGAGCTAGGTGAAGTTTGAAGTCAGGAAAGCCCTTTGTGTCTAAACGACGACAGAAGCGGTTAACTGTAGGCTCACTCACGTCAGCCATTTTAGCTAAGGTAGCAATGCTAGAATGAATTGCAGTTTGAGGGGAAGCCATGATTACTTCGGCTACCTTACGCTCAGACTTGCTGAAATTTTCCAGGTTTTTTTGTATTTTTTCTAATGTATTCATAGTGTTCACAAGGGTATAGAGAACAACTTGCTAGTTAATATCTTTTACCAGGGGGTATGGCTGAAACAAATATCAATAAGTACAAAACCAAACTTAGATTGGGTATCGTAAATACTGCTGCATCAAATAGATATCAAGCTAACTAGCACCATAGAGTCAGTATAAACCCAACATACTATTTACTAATACAAAAACACGGCATGAATGCTTAAGAATATGACAAACCTCAACAAAATTTTAGAAAACTACAGAACTGGAAGAGGGTTTGAGCAAAAAGAATGCAAATTGAGTATGAACTGACAGCTTAGTTACATCAAAAAGAAAGAAATTTTCAATTTGATGCAACTAAAATTGAATGACTATGCGTTGATTTGCGTAACCAGTTTGGTGATTTTGCCCATCAAGTTAGGTGCTAGTTTAGAGATCTCACGCTGTTCTTCAAGCACTGAAGAGAGAATATCATTGCCCGTTAGTGGGTTTGCTAACACCACGCGGAAAACGATGATTGGCTGATGTGCCCACGCTTCAGGGTTTAAGCGAGTACGAGATACGAACGACTTACCCGTTTCACGCTGTTTTTTCTGAATAAACTTAGTGAGTTCGTTAAGAAGTTCATTTAGCTCTACGCGTTGTTCAGGATCAGCCTTAAGCAATGCTGCCTTTACAGCTTCAGGAACGTAGCGATAGGTCAGTAGGCAAAGCTCAGGTTCAGAAACCAGTTCGAAGTCGCTCTGATCTTTAATTAGGTCGGCGAAGTAGCGCGCTTTGTTGATGCTCTGATCGATCAGTAGTTCATAGCCTGGACGGCTAATGATGTGCATTGCGGCGTAAACCAGCATTGCCATGCCTGAACGAGAGCCTTCAAGCGTATGACTGCCTAAATCTTTTGAGCCTTTACGAAGTATGTATTGAGCGTGATGTTCAATCGCTGTCATCGCATCTGGCTTCTTAAACAGAACCATGCCCGCACCCATAGGGATATAAAGCTGTTTGTGTGCGTCAATGGTGACTGAATCGGCTAGCTCAATACCATCAAGTAGGTGACGGTGATTGTTAGACATCAAGGTCGCACCGCCCCAAGCTGCATCAACGTGGAAATGACAATCTGTTTCGGCACACACCTTTGCAATGTCCCTTAACGGGTCGATATTACCGGTTTCGGTTGTACCAGCCACACCGATCACGGCGAAAGGCTTAATCTTGTTCTGCTTAAGCTGCTCGATTTTGAGTCTTAGATCGTCAGTGCAAATGCGGTTGTCGTTATCCGTTTTAACAGACACTAGACCTTCTTGACCAATGCCAAGGACATCTGCGGCTTTTTTCAAAGAGTAGTGACCACGTTCAGAGACTAAGATGGCTAGGCCTTCGTAGTCGTAGTGCTTCATGGCTTTAAACAAGCCCTCTTTTTCTACACCTTTGAACGAACCTTGGGCTTTTAGGGCATTGTTGCGTGCAACCCACAGCGCGGTAATGTTCGCAATGGTACCACCAGAACAAAACGCACCTAATGAGTGGTTTGCACTGTGCATCCAACGAGAATAAAACTGGTCGCTATCTTGATAAATCAGGCGATGTAACATGCCCAGAACTTGACGTTCTAAGGGAGTGAAAGCTTTGGAAGTCTCGATTTTTACTAGATTCTGATTCAACGCAATCATGATCTTAGAAAGCGGCATCAGAAAGTACGGCAGGGCAGACGTCATGTGACCAATAAAACTTGGCGAAGACGTATGAACCGAATGAGACACGAGAGAATCGAGGAGATGCTCAGTATGTTCAGAAACAAACTCAGGCTGCTCTGGGATATGAGCATTTGAAAAATCTTTCTCAATTTCACGCAGTGGCTTTTCTTCAGCCACAATGTGTTCACGTAAGAATTGATTCAGGTTTCGTGAAAGTTTGTCTTCAATTTGAGTGAGTGTTGAATCTGGGCCTTCCGGTACCGTGAAGATACGTAAAAGACTGTCGAAGCTAACATCTGCTGTTTTTTGTTCCGTAACCATAGCAAGCGAGTTATTTTTTTTTATATTGACGCGAGCGGGACAATCTAAACGAAAACGGGAACAATGTCCCGTCTTAATTATGAAATCCAACTTCTCATAAAAGCGCATTAAACCAAGGGTTATTTACACTTAATCGCTTCAAGTTTACTAATCGACTGGTTGTAACGCTGCAGCGCTGTGTCGATTTGCTTAGGGTGGCTAAGCAGCTCTGCAAACGCAGAACGTAGCTCGTAGTTTTGAGAATGAGGCGTTGATTGGCGGTCGTCGAACGTTGTTTTCGCGATTTTTCCAAGCTCATCATCACGTGTTGATAACGTTTTAATGTCGTGTTGCTCAAGTTGCAGCCAAGCTTCCACCGGTTGTTCAGTTGCTACTTTACTTGAATCGTTCACTAGGTAGTAGTTTACCGCTGCACGGTTAAGCTCAAAGTGGTGTTTACGGCCTTCTAGGAACCACTCACTGACTACTGTTAGCTCTGGATATTGTTCAGAGGTTAATGCAGCAAGGTCGGCATACCAATTCAAAGATGCATCAATGTACGCATCATATTTTTTTGCTTGGCATTGGTTTGTCTCAGACATTGAATCTGCTGCAAAAGAGAAGGTAGAAGTTGAAGCTAGCAGTAATGCGACGCAAAGGCGTTTCATAGTGGTTCCTTTTGTAAGTTTATTCTTTTTATAACTTTGTCGTTACAGATTGCCGTGATCATTATTTGTTGAGCAATGACACTTAGTGTCTTTTTATTTCGGTAACTGTATCGGTGTCTTGGGCATTGGTATTCGAGTTGCATTCTAATCTAAAACAAACGCTATTCCTGCGATCTAGTTAGCAAGAGATACAAAGAACAACATCAATATCGGAACAAACAAGCTTAGGATAAAGCCACTGACGATAGCGATAGGCACACATCGAACGCCGCCTGTTGTTTGAATAACCGGTAAGGTGAAGTCCATCGCAGTAGCACCAGCATAACCAATAGAGGTACATGGATAGCTGCGGATCAGCACTGGAATCAGTACCAAAGCAACCAACTCTCTTAATAGCTCAAGCATGAACGATGCGCCGCCATAGACAGGGCCAAAGGCGTCACCCATCAAGATACCTGCCAGCGAGTACCAGCCAAATCCAGAAGACATAGCTAGGGCTTTGAAAAGAGGGATATCAAGGATGTAAGCAGCGATAACACCGCCTAACATTGAGGTCGTGATGATCGTGATTGCGATAACCATGCCGTGTTTGTTGAGCAGGATCTGACGAAGTGTCAGCCCGCTATTACGCAGTTGAATACCGATAAAGAAGAGAAGAACAAACAGAATCCATTCGCTTGCGGTATCAACCCAATCGAGGCCAATAGGCAGTACTAAGCCAGCGATAAGGCCTGAACCCACCACTAGGATCAGCTTGGCAGATTCCATTGCCATAGAAGAAAGGGGAAGCTTCTTGTTACTGCTGTCAGTCTTGAGTGGCAGTAACTTATCAATAGCGGGCAGCGCCATCAGGTTACAAACGCTTAAACAGACGAAGAAAGTGGCGGTGTAAAGAAGAATTGTCTGTAGATTACTGCCTAAGTTATCGAGAGCGGCTAAGCTGAGTCCCATTAACGCCAGAATCACGTAGATCAACCGCGATGTCGAGCGGTTGATGAATTCTAGCGTCTGAGCGTTCGAAATAGAAAAAAGATACCCCACGACGAGTGGCGCAAATATAAAGATCATCCCTGTAAACATGCTTTCCCCATTGCATTTACTTCATATTACATTTACTTGTCACTTAACAGTGACTTAGAAGCCGCTAGTATTGATCACGTCGCTTAGCTTTGCATTAAAATCATGTTTGCTCAAGTTGCTTAATTTATAGAGCACCTCTGCACCTGTCACATTAAGTTCAACTTCGTGTTCATCGATATTCTCATCCTTGTTTCTGAACATCAGTAGGTGGTTAGCGATTCGAGCGATATCTAAGTAAGACACTTCACGTTGTTCGAGGTTATTGATGGTATTGCTGCACACATCAATAAAGTCGCTGTCGAAGCCCCAACGATTAAGCACCAATTTACTGGTAGCAGAACATTGGCCTTGGAAGATTTGTAGAGCAATGTCGTGGTCTAGGTAATTGCCATTTTCGAGGTAGAGGTGGTATTCGCTAACCAAACAGAACAAGCCAATATCTGCCAGCAATCCAACAAGCAGTGATTTTTCATGTTCAAGGTAGCGGTATTCAATAGGGGAGAGCTCTTTGAAGCCGTTGGTAACCAATACCATAGTGGCGCCCAGCTCTTTGGATACAGAAGCGCTATTAACCAATAACTCATTACATTCTCTGCTTAGGTTCACTGAATGTTTGAGTTGCTCTATGGCTTGAGCTGTCACGATGTCACGAACTCTTAATATGCCAAGGCGGGACACGGCTGTCATGATATCAACACAAGTAATATTGCGTCGGTTAAAGACGACAGAGTTAGCCACACGAATGACGATAGCAGTGAGGCCTGGATCTTCGAGTAGGCACTCGGCAACTTCGGCAATCCCGGTTGACTCAAGGGTACAGAGCTTTTGAATTTTCAGTACAACGTTAGGGATAGGAGGAAGTGTTATTTTTCCCGCTGAGATAGAATGGCCAACAAGTTGGGCAAACTCTGATTCTAGACCCTTTAAGAGAAGAGTCTTATTTTGTGGTAGCCAGAAAAACGATAAATGATTCATATAAAAAGTAAAAACATGTATGTCCTGCCATTTTACAAGCCACGATGCTGCGAGGCAATACTCATCCGTCCACATAACCTTTAATAATTTGAACCGGTGTATCACTAGGTGTCCAAATTCAAGCATGGTTTGATAGTTTACTGTGACGTCAATCATGAAAAACCAGAATACTCAATTGATTGATGTGAACTATGTCCAGACTTATTTTTCTTTTCGAAGTATGATTTATTTAAAGGTGGAAAACAAAACCATAATATTCACCTATAGAATAACAAAATAGATTTAAAATTTTTCGCATAACAAGCTGCTTGTCTGGTGATCAACCTAATCGGGGTAATTTGATTAAGGATCAACGGATATGACCGAGACAGCATTTATTAATTACGTGAATCAATTTGGTGAGCATCAAAAACGTTCTATGTTCGGAGGTATTGGCCTCTTTCAAAATGACGCTATGTTCGCTTTATTGAGTGAAGGTTGTTTATTCATTAGAGGTGGAAAATCATTAGATAAAAAACTGACCGATCTTGATTGTGAAAAGTATCGTCATGTAAAAAAACAGACAACAGCTACCGTAAATTACTACGATATTACGGATCTGTTTACATGTGAACATCCTGAATTGGATAGTATTATTCGTACTTCAATCGATAACTCAATTCAGCAACGTAGCTTCAAGAAATCATCAGCTAGCCGCAGATTAAGAGATCTACCAAACATGCAACTTACGTTAGAACGCATGGTTAAAAAGGCGGGTGTGGATGATGTTTCAATGTTTATGCAGTTGGGCGCGCCTGAAGTGTTTAATAAGGTTCGCGAAGCGTACGGAAACGATGTTGACCTAAAACTACTTTGGAAATTTGCGGGTGCAATTGATGGTATTCACTGGAAACTATTACAAGAGCCACGCAAGCAGCAATTACTAAAGAGCTGCCACTAAAGAAGTTTGCCTTATATGCTTAAGATTACTGTTAATAAATAAAAACCGAGGAATGTCCTCGGTTTTTTTGTTTTTGTCTTAGCAAGTTTGAGAGGCTAAGAGCTTATCTGTTCGGGCTTTAACGTTAAGTACTAGTACTTGAAACGAGCAGTGAACATAAGTTGGTCACCGTAGAAGTCGTTAATACGAGCTTCAGCACCTAGAGAGAAAAGCTCTGTAGAGTGGAAACGCGCGTAAACAGAACCTGTCCAATCATCGTTGTCATCGATAGAAACGTAACCACCTTTACCACCAACTTCTAGTTGTGGACCAAGCCATTGGCGAACACCAACGTTGATTTCCATACCGATATCAGTAGAGCTTGAGTTCTCTGGCTGAACGATACGAGCTAGCATTTCACCTGTTAGGTCTGCCCAGTTGTTTAGTGGAGCGTGGAAACCAAGACCTACAGCTGAGTCGTAATCGCCTTCAAATTCTGAATCGATACGTGCTACAGCATGAGCGTTCGGGTGAATTGACTTACTGAACGCACCACCAAATGTTACTGGGCTAGCACCGATGCGTGCTTCAAAGTAATCATAGTTAAAGTTGCTCATTACCTGTGGTTGTTCATCAACAGCTAGTGCTTGACCAGAAGCCAATAGCATAGCGGTAGTAAGTAGAATTTTGCGCATAACGACCGTAAACCTATATTAGTGTTAATTCCTTTGGTTTGAGACAAATCGGCAAACCATAAACATTGAGACAGTTTAATCTAACTCACGGAAAAGTAATCCTTTAAAATGTAAAACCTTACTCATTTAGTTAAAAAACAAGCAAATTAAGGATCAGTCTGTAACGGAGATCTCATGTTTTAGAGCGAATGAGAAAAATAGATGAACGAATTATCCAAAATTTGTATGTTTTCGGACGGTTCTTATATCGGATGCCGCTTTTCTCAGTATCTATTCAGCAATTAGTGTTATTCACCAAAACTGGTGCGTTTATCCGCCATGGAAGTCAGTATACGCTCGGTATCTAAGATGGAAGTCCAGTTAAGCAATTGTTTGTCGTTGGCAATGACATAGTCAGTCAATTGTTGAGTAATCGTGTCTCTCAGTTGGTCGCCTTGCCAAGGTTTTGAAATATAGAAATCAAGTGCAGCGTTGTTAATGGCCGTGACGGTATCTTCAAGCCCAGCTTGCCCTGTGAGTAGCAGTTTACGCGTTGGCTTGGTCGCGTCGTGTTGGTTGAGTTCGATCAGAAAATCGATGCCGGTTTTTTCTGGCATGATGTGGTCGCACAAGATTAACGCGAGCTTAATACCATCTTGTCCCATTTCTTTGATTACTTGCATGGCTTCATCGACCGATTCAGCACCTTCAACCAGAAAGTTCTCTTCAAATATCGCCAAGTCCTGAAGGACACTATTGAGAACTTCAGGTTCATCATCGACACATAAAATTAGGTACTTATTCATGAGGTGCTCCTTCTTGTTTGAATGGAAGCCACACTTGCATGTTTGTATGACTGCCTACCTCTGACTCCACCAAAATAAATCCTTGATGAGCCGAAACGATTTGTTGAGAAATGGATAGCCCAATCCCTAAACCAAAGTTACCTTCTTTTTTGGTCGTGAAATTTGGGTTGAAAATGGTGTTGATGTCTTCTTTGGCAATGCCGTGGCCAGTATCGGAGATTTGCACCACAAGAAACGTGTCGTCACCTTTTGTATGTTGAGAGGTAGTAATGGACACTTTGCCTCGTTCAGAAAGGGCATCGAGCGCATTGGAAAGAAGATTGGTCCACACTTGTTGCAGAGAGAGTGACTGGCACAATAAAGGCGGTAAGTTGGTGTCGTAATGCTTCTCGAGTTGGTGATGTTTGAGTCTGTTTTCAAAGATCACTAAAGTATCTTCAAGCCCTTCGTGGATATCTGTGTAGTGGCGAACTTCTTCATCTTCTCGGGCATAGCTTTTTAGGCTTTTGACCATATCGGCAATACGCTTGCTGCACACTTGAATTGAGCGGATAGAGTTCCCCACATAATGGTAATGCTCTAAGTCATTGAGCAGCTCTTTGCCTGCGACAGGGGAGTCTTTTAAGGTATCTAAAACCGCAGCGTCTTGGCTTAGGTTGAGCCTCACCGCTTTTTTGGCCAGAGCACGATCATCGATGGTCGATGTAAGGTGTTTTACCAGCTGTCTTTCTTGTGCCGTGGATAGCGGCTTCGCTAGTTTTGAATGCGCTAATACGTCAGTCCCTTTGTTTGATTCAGGGAGTGACGAGTTCTCAAGTATCTGGTCTAGGTGTTCAGATAGAGTTTCAATACTACGCAATATAGCTGCAATCGGATTATTCAGTTCGTGAGCAACGCCAGCTACCAGCTGACCTAACATCGCCATCTTTTCTTTTTCGATCAATTGCTGGTGGGCTGATTCCAGTGACTCGAGTGTTTGCTGAAGTTTGATCTTATTGGTGATGCTACGTTGCAAACGTCGATTGAAATGACGGAGCAGTAGATTGGTGAATAGCGGCAGCAAGGTATTGTTGGAATGCATTACCTGCGCAAAACTGTCCTTATCCAGCTTAATCACTCGCGTTTGGGTAAGAGTGATACCAGTAGAGAATGAAGGCTCGCCTGTTACGAATGACATCCCACCAACAATGTTTCCTTTAGAGTGACGCACTACCTCTCTTTGTTGCCCCAATTCATCCTTTTTGTAGAGTGCCACTTCACCTTCAATGATTAACCATAGGAAGCGATTGTCTTCACCTTCAACCGTTAGTAAGTGTTCTGGCGAGTAATCTCGAATGGCCTTGGATTTGTCATCTTTAGAGAATACCTCCTGCAATGCATTGACGACACGCTCGGCAAGAGCATTATCAGAAAGCTGATGGTAATCATGAATGAAACCAGACTGGAACGAATGAATCTTTTGCTCGATGTGTGCTCTGAGTAAGCGCTGTTGATCCAATGCATCACTGTAAGAGAGTAGGTTTTCTGAGTCGTATTGAATGACAAAAGACGTTAGCTCTTTTTGCGCTGACTTGAATAGAACCTGATCTTGAACTGGTTTGGTTAGGCAGTGATTGAGTCGACCTTCATTCACTGCGGTTAGAATGGATTGAATGTCTGACGAAGCGCTGACTAATATCGTTCTTGCGGTATTACTATGGGGCAGCTGTTCAAGTTCAATTAGAAATTGCACACCATTAAATTGAGAATGATGATGAGTGATCACCAAGGCAACAGTTTGGTGGTGATCATGGATATCTTCTAATGCGTGATGTGCGTCTTCTATGTTCTCGGCAGTATAAATATCGAATACAGAAGCCAACGGAGCCAGCTCCGAACGTATTCTTTCAATGCTAACCGGATTATTGTCCAAACAGATAACAGCGTATTGATTCACAGCTTAACCTTAATAGTAGCGACGCTTCTAGCCTAGCAAGAACCGCTGAATAAGGATGAGAGCTAACCGTTAATTTGTTGAGGCAATCGAAGTATCGAGCAATAGACTGATTTAACTCAATGTTTCTTGTTTGCTACTGATGGGTTAGACTAAAAAAAATAGACTCGTGTAGAAAGAGAACTCATGGAACAGTTAAGAAAAATTGGTGCAATTGGCGGAGCAATCTCATTGGCGCTTTGTTGGCCGTTAGCGGTAGGGCAGATTGGACAAAATGCGATTACTGATGGCGTTGCAAAGCTTAACAATTCAAGCATTCAAGCTGAGATCGTGGAATACGATAGAGGTTACCTCTCTTCCAACGTAACCACTCGTGTAACTGTGACGGATGAAAACCTGAAAGAGCAACTTGCGATTGATGGGCTGCCGAGTGAGTTTGTTATTAATAGTGCGGTTAGCCATGGCTTGGTGAGCCTAAATGCTCTGTCGACGTTTGAAAATACCGATATTCTGCCTCTAACTCTGACGACTAGCACTGAGCTGAACGGCAACACGGATTTCAACTTCGAGTTAAGCCAGTTCAATCATCAAGGCTCTGATGAGAATGGTACTTCGGTATCTATCACTAAATCGAATCTTTCTGGCCATGCTACTGTTTTAGGGCAGGTTGATTACGAGCTTTCTATTCCTTCTGTTCAAATTGATTTCGAAACCGGTGAAGAGGTAACGCTGTCTAACTTGAAAGGTGTAGGTTCAGGCCAACAAGCGAAAGGCTACTGGTTAGGAACCCAGAATTTTACTATCGATAGCTTCTTGGTTTCAGATTCTGCAATGCAGCCTTTCATGACCATTGAAAACTCTAAGTACGATTTTGAATCGCACCTAGATGAAGCGACTAAGCGTCTGCGCAGCAATCTCAAATTGGATATCGCAAATATCGAGACTAATGAAGGTCAGTTGAACAACTTAAACGTTGATTTTGAAATATCGAAACTCGATAGCGAATCGTTCGAGAAAGTCTTTGAGATTTACCAAACTAATCCAGTGTTGACGCAAGAAGACGTCGCAGAGATCATTCCATTTATCGATATCCTGTTTGCTAAAGGCTTTGACCTTTCAATGAACAACATGTCGCTAGAACTGGGTAAGGGCCAATTCGAATCTAAGTGGTTGGTGAGCGTACCGGAAGGGACAGAAAATATCAGCAGCAACCCTTCGATGATCATGCCTGCATTAACGGGCAACGTTCACTCTAGCTTCTCAAATGAGCTTGTTGAAGAGTACCCATTCATCCGTGAAGGAATCGATGAATTGCTTGTGATGGAAATGATCAAGGAAACAGAAAGTGGTTATGAAATCAGCGCTGACTTAGAAAATGGAAACCTAGTGTTCGAAAATGGACAAGAAATTCCATTAATCGCTCTACTTATGCCGGTTTTTGTTCAATAAACAGAGCAAGCTTGAATACTGATAGGGTGATTTAGCAGGTTAAGCTTAAACATTTTATACGGTACAAAACAAAAGAGGTCTTAAGACCTCTTTTGTTGTTTTTATGTTGGGTAAAACATGGTATTACTTGCATAGTTATTATTTAGCAGGAGCAATCATCCCCATGGAACTTACATTAGATAACGTATTCAACTTCAGTGCAGGCCCAGCTGCGCTGCCTAAACCAGTAATGAAACAAGCTCAAGCGGACTTCATTGATTGGAATGGTTTAGGGACTTCCGTGATGGAAATCAGCCATCGCAGTAAGGAATTTATTCAAGTTGCTGACGAGTCCGAACAGGACTTACGTGATCTTCTGAACATCCCAGACAACTACAAAGTTCTTTTTTGTCAGGGGGGCGCTCGTGCTCAATTCGCAGCTGTTCCTCTAAACCTTTTAGGTGACGCAACAAAAGCGACTTACATCGATGCGGGTTACTGGGCAGAAAGCGCAGTGACTGAAGCGAGCAAATATTGCGAAATTGATGTATTCAACGCGAAGACGTCAGTTGATGGCAAAGCGGCTGTTGTTCCGGCTAAAGATTGGAAAATTGACCCAGAAGCAGCGTATGTACATTTCTGTCCAAACGAAACCATCGATGGCATTGAAATCAGCGAGCTTCCTCAAACAGATAAGCCAATCGTAGCGGATATGTCATCTAACATTCTGTCTCGTAAGATTGATGTGTCTCAGTACGGTGTTATCTATGCGGGTGCGCAAAAGAATATCGGCCCGGCTGGTATCTGTATTGCCATCGTGCGCGATGACCTACTTGAACTCGCAAACGATGTGTTGCCGAGTATTCTCAACTACAAAGTACTTGCTGAAAAAGACTCAATGTTCAACACACCGCCAACGTACGCTTGGTACCTATCAGGCCTTGTGTTCAAGTGGCTGAAAGCTCAAGGTGGCGTTGAAGCGATGGAATTGGTGAATAAAGAGAAAGCAGCGTTGCTTTACGGCGCCATCGATAGTTCAGCTTTCTACAAAAACGATGTTCACACTGCAAACCGTTCTAGAATGAACGTGCCGTTCCAACTGGTGAAACCTGAGTTAGATGGTAAGTTTTTAGAGTTGGCTGATGCTGCAGGTCTGAAATCACTAAAAGGCCATAGAGCAGTAGGTGGAATGAGAGCTTCACTTTACAACGCAATGTCTTTGGAAGGCGTTCAAGCACTGGTTAGCTTTATGAAAGACTTCGAAGAGAAATACGCTTAATAAGCGAGTTCGATGTTTACCAATGAAAAGAGGAGCTTAGGCTCCTCTTTTTGTTTCCCATAGAAGGTGAAAATATAGAGACCTAATTACCTTCTTCGGCCATTAAAACGAAACTGTTGTGGCGTTACATCAAAAGACGCCTTGAAGGCTTTAATGTAAGACGAGTCGTTTTGATAGCCAACTTGGTCAGCAATACGTTGGATCGAGAGCTCTTCATCAAGCAAAGATAACGAATAAATCAGTCGGATTTGTTGTCTCCACAACTGAAATGACGTGTTGAACTCTTTTGAGAACAAGCGCGATAACGTTCGCTCCGATGCGCCGACTTTTTCTCCCCAATCTTTTAGCGAATAATCTAATCTTGGTGTGTCTGTCAGCGCTTCGAATATCAGCTTCAAACGTCGGTCTTCGGGTAGCAACAATTGATAGGTCTGAACGTTGTCTTTCATGATCTGATCGTGCAATACCGAGAGCAATCGCGATACCTCTTCATCACTCACTAATCCTTCGCATTGTCTGCGAATTTCCTGCAATAACTCATTCAAAAACGGCGTCAGGGTAATGGTTCGCACATGAGGCTCATACTTAATACCAAAGGCTGGATTAAGGTAAATACCGACAAACGTCGTATGGCTCAATGCGATAGATTCATGTTGAATCCCTGCAGGCACAAACAAAGCAGAAGTATGGGGCACAAGATGCTGGTAGTGCTCGGTTTTCGTTTGCAATAGGCCTTTGAGTGGGAAGATCACTTGATGCCACGTATGTTTGTGCATTGTATCGACGTAGCCCTTGGGCATATCGATGGTCTTCACTAACGCTGGTGAATTAGGATTAGCGACCATCATCTCATTTGAGGTGATGATTCCGGAGTGAGAATCTATTTGGCGGGTTAGCATGGTTAAGTGTCTTTATGCCCCTATTCTGACGTTTCGGGACTAGGCTATCATGCTTGGCATAGTGAATGAAGTCGAGTGCGATGTCGTTTTATCTCACGCAGCTCAGTAAGAAAGTGTCCAATAAGAAGGAAGGGATATGAAGAAGTTAGGCGTAGTAAACAGTGTCTTGGCAGGTAAGACCGTAACTTTTGCACATGGAGCAAAAAGTGCCATTGATAAGCAGGTTTTCTCAGAGCGTCAGCACGCCACAGAGCTAGGTTTCACAAATGATGAACAAGGCGACCCTCGCTTTCATGGTGGCATTCAAAAAGCGCTTCATATCTATCCAAGTGAGCACTACCCAATTTGGAAACAAGAACTGGGCGACAAAGCGATCTTCCAATCTGCAGGCGCCTTTGGTGAGAACATTAGCTCAATGGGCATAACCGAAGAATCGATTTGCTTGAAAGATAAGATTCGTATCGGCTCAACATTGTTGGAAGTCTCACAGGGACGCATGCCTTGTTGGAAGCTTAACGTACGATTCGACCAAAATGACATGGCGAGAAGGTTGCAAGACACGCTTCGAACGGGTTGGTACTTCCGTGTATTAGAGGAAGGTGACATTGGTGAAGGCGACGATATTACTCTGTGTGAAAGACCATACCCAGACTGGTCGCTCGCGCGCATTATGAGTGCCGTTTTTACGGGAAGCCTGGATCGAGAAGAACTGAGCCAGATGGCTGAACTGCCACTCGTAGAATCTTGGGGCAAGTTGGTTGAACGACGCCTAGAAACGGGTGAAGTTGAAGATTGGGAAATGCGATTGGTTGGGCCAACAGCAGCATAAACTTAGATGATAAAAAATAACAAAGCCCACTAATGGAAGTTAGTGGGCTTTGTGTTTATGTTTAGCTTACGAAACTCAATTAGAGCCAGAAATTCTTCAAAGGCATCTCTGCGTCAAAGTGATGAGCAATCTGCGCTTGGAGAAGCTCAGCGGTCGCGATCGCGTCAGTTAATGCATGATGCGGCGTGTAGTCGGGTAGGTGGTATCGACGACGGCTCTGCCCAAGCCTCACTGATGCTGGTTTTTTGCCTTTTAGCTTATTCCATAGGCCACCGGCCAGTTTGTTCTGGATCTGGGATTCAATCTCGAGCGTATCGAGAACTGGGAACTCAATGCCTTCTCCGAGTCGCACCTTCAATGCATTGTCCAAGAAGTCACGCTCGATTCGACGATAGTGAACCACCGGGATATGTCCCGCCATTGATTCTAAGATCTCGCCCAATACTTCGCTAAGGTCTGGCGCATCAATGATGTCATTGTGAGTGATACCATGAATAACGACAGATTCTTCTTCTAACTTTTGTTTTGGTCTCAGCGTCCAGTGTTTGGCTTGTCGCAAGTAGATGCGATTGAGCGTAAATGGCACTAAACCAATAGTAATAATGCCGTCTTTGTTTGGGTTTAATCCCGTTGTCTCAAAGTCGACAGCCAAGAACATCACTTCTGAAAGTGGCGTATCAGGCGCTGGAAGAGGCTGGCTATAAAAGTGCTTTAAGCGCTCGTCTTTCGCTCGTTCTAGCTTCTGAGCAAACTTAAATGGCCAATCGACCGCAGGTGATCTGAATAGTTTGTTCATAGGCCCTACTTAAACTTGTTGCTGGCTTGATAACGGAACTTAAGGAAGTTTTGCGCATTACTTAATATTTGGAATGCATCCTTTAGGTTACGTCGCTCGAAGTCAGACAGGTTCTCAGGCTCGATGTTGTTATCAGGCTCGATGTTGTTGTCGACATCGTGTGCTTGGTGGCGAATACGAACTAGAGAGATAAACTCCATCGCATCTTTCAAATCTTGAGCTCGGCCTTTTGGCAGAATACCTGCGTCGATAATGTCATCCAAACGTTCGAATGAGTTCTTAGAGCGAGAGCCAACCGCCAACGAGTGAACACGAATCAAATCGGCGAGAGGCGCAGTACCACGACGCTTAAGGTTGATTGAGTTGTTGTGACGGCCATCTTTCTCCATCACGAAATCTTTGAAGAAACCGAGCGGCGGTGTGCGGTTGAGTGCGTTACGTGCAAGACACGCCAAGAAGCGGTTGTTCTTGCGTGCGCGTCGAACAATAAAGCTGTTCAATTGCTCAGCCCATTTCAGACGACCATAAACGCCATCTAAGTCGAAGAAGATTGAAGCATTCAACAGTGCTTTCGGGTTTGGATCATCAATCCAATCGGCAAAGCACTCTTCCCACTGGCGACGAGTCATACGCCACGTTGGGTTAGTCGCCATGATGTCGCCAGTACAGTACACATAGCCACATTGGTCTAAGCCATCACAAATGAAGGTCGATAGCTCTTCAAAGTATTTACCGTGTTTTTTCTCGTCGTAAGTATCATCAAGAATAATGGCGTTATCTTGGTCAGTAACGAGCAGCTGCTCATCACGCCCCATCGAGCCAAGTGCGAGGAAACAGTAAGGAATAGGCGCCTTACCCAATTTCTCTTCACCCAGTTCGATAATACGTTGCTTAAAGCTACGGCCAATTACCGACATTGCAGTACCCACCATGTGGGCGTTGGCGTCTTCGTTAACTAAGCGTACAAAGCTGTCTTTTACTTGCTCAGAAAGCACCTTTAGATCTTCAATGCTTTGTTGCTGGAAGATACTACTTACAAGCAACAGCGAGTTTTGAGATTCGTAACGGACAATATCAGTCGCTTCGATAATACCGATAGGCTTCTTATCTTTAAGCACAGGTAAGTGGTGCACGTTGTAGCGAAGCATGGTCATCATGGCTTCATATACATAGGCGTTGTGATCGAGTGAGATAACCTCGGGTGTCATCACGCTGGACACTTCATCCGATGGATCGAGACCTTCGGCGAGAACACGCGTACATAAATCTCGGTCGGTGATGATGCCGATCACGGGTGTTGAGTCATCTTCATCATCTTCAACGATATCTGGATCGATAATCAGTAGGGACGAGACGTTGTCTTCTGCCATCATGGTCGCGGCTTGTTGAATGGTGCGCGTTTTTTCGATCATTGGCGCTTCGCTGGTGAGCAGCGTTTTTACCTTTGATGTGGTCAGGTCGTTAGCGTCGTTGCTGTCTGAATTGGCTTGGCGCAGTCGCGCATTATCTTCTACTTCGACAAAGTCGGCGAATGAATCGTAGTTGTCGTAAAGCTCTTGGAAGATAGGTTCAGGAATGCAGTAGAGCAGGGTGTCTTCAGTCGCTTTGACTGGGAAACGCACCTTGTTGTTGGTCAGTAGGCCCATTTGACCAAAGAGATGGCCTTCATCAAGGCGGTTATATAGTTCACCTTTACGACGATAGACTTCGACTTCGCCGCTTCGAACCATATAAAGATCATGAATTTGGTCACCAAAGTGAATGATAGGGGTATCTTGGCGGTAATAAGAAATTTCCACGCTACTGGTCACTTTCGCCAACATCTCTTCAGGGAGTTCTGTGAAAGGGGGGTATTGTGCCAGAAAGTTTTGAATCTCTAATAACTCAGCATCCATAATGATCATCCATTGGTTTGTATGATTTCATGGTACAACATTTGATAATATTTTGCCGTCACAAATCAATCTGTGAGCTAAAACCTTTTTAAAGTCTTATGGATAGACTAACCTTTCAATTAATGGAGTGACAGTTTAAGGATGATAGGAATGTCGAAGTGGAAGCTTAGTTTTGTCTCTGCGGTTTTAGCGTTTTCTCCAAGTTTGTGGGCGGACACTAACGCGGTGGATATTCTTGATTATGACCACGTTTATGCCACGGCGCATTCGGGCAGTTTAAATGAAGATGCAGGCAGTAATAACAATGCCTCGTCGTATGGATTAGGCGTCAGTTACGCGATGACGGATGATTGGTTGTTGCTGGGCGACTACAGTGCACGCTTCATTCACCCTGACGACACCACGACTCGAATTGATACACTTATGCCGGGTGTTGGTTACCGTTACAGCATCAAGAAAGATTTAGATATAGTGGCTTACTACCTGCTTGGTATCACTAAAGGTAAGGTTGAAGATAATGACACCAACCGAACTGAATCTTCAGATACTGAGTTCATCCAAGGGGTAAAAGCTGAGCTTAACTATGGTTTTGCGAAACGTTGGATTGCCAACGGTAGTGTGCAAGTGAATCGAAGTGATCTGTTTGATGAAGAGATTTATCACTTAGGTTTACGTTATCTCGTGACCAACAAGTTTGCGATTGGTGGCTCGTACCAACATCGAGATGGAGAAGGTAAGATTCGTAGCGAACGAACCAATGAGCTGGGCGTGGAGTTTTTCTTAGAGTATTAACTTACAAAGTATCTAAAACTGAAAGTCGAGACACAAAAAAGCCAGCTTAATCGCTGGCTTTTGCATACTTATCGGTCTGTAAGTGCAGGTTTCTGGTCTGCAAATACAGGTTTCACTTTACGATTAAAGAACCGCAGCGATGCCTTTACATAGAGGGCCCATGTTTGATTTAGTCATACCAGCAACGCTGATACGTCCAGAACCAACAATGTAGATTGCGAATTCGTCTTTTAGGCGAGTTACTTGCTCTTTGCTTAGACCAGAGAAAGAGAACATGCCGTTTTGACGTTCGATGAATGTGAAGTCTGCATCAACACCTTCAGATTTCAGTGTTGTTACGAATAGCTCACGCATCTCTTGGATACGGTCACGCATTTCTGCTACTTCTGCTTCCCATTCAGCACGTAGATCAGCATCACCAAGGATGTGAGTAACGACAGCACTACCGTGCGCTGGTGGGTTAGAGTAGATAGAGCGGATAATGCTTTTAACTTGAGAGAATGCTGTTGTTGCTACGTCTGCAGATTCTGCAACCAGTGTGAATGCACCAACACGCTCGTTGTACAAGCCGAAGTTCTTAGAGAATGAGCTAGCAACAAGGATTTCTTTGTTGTATTTAGCAAAAACACGTAGGCCAGCAGCATCTTCTTCAACGCCTTTCGCAAAACCTTGGTAAGCAAAGTCGAATAGAGGAAGTAGTTTCTTTTCAGCAACCAGCTTAGCCAGTACTTCCCACTCTTCAGCTGTTGGGTCGATACCTGTTGGGTTATGACAGCAGCCGTGAAGAAGAACGATATCGCCTTCAGAAGCTTTCTCTAGGTCAGCAACCATGCCAGCGAAGTCTTTGTCTTTAGTTTCAGCGTTGTAGTAGCTGTATTGAGCCGTTTCGATACCCGCAGCAGCGAAAACACCGTTGTGGTTAGCCCAAGTTGGGTTACTGATCCAGATTTTTACATCACCTAGTTGGCGCTTAATGAATTCACCCGCTACGCGAAGTGCACCTGTACCACCTGGCGCTTGTGCTGTTTTAGCTCGTTGAGACGTTACGATCTCTGCATCTGAACCGAAAAGCAGTTTCTGAACCGCTAGACCGTATTCAGCGGTACCTTCAATCGTTAGGTAAGATTTGGTTTTTTCGTTTTCAAGAAGTGCAGCTTCTGCTTTCTTTACTGTTTTAAGTACAGGCGTTTGACCATCTTCATTTTTGTAGATGCCAACACCAAGGTTGATTTTCTCTGCACGAGAGTCTTTTTTAAACTCTTCAGTAAGGCCGAGGATAGGATCGGCGGGAGCAGCTAACACTTTTTCAAACATAATCTTCATCCATGTCAATTGAGAGGGGATAGTATCTATGGGTAGTTATACCTGTATGGAATTTTTAAGACAATACGAAGTGAACAGAAAGGCTAAAAAAAATCCATTTCAATCAGATTTATTGACTAAAGAGGGTATTTGATAACAAAACACCCTACGGATTAACCTATAGGGTGCAAGAAGTTAGTGGTTTTTGAATAGATTATGCGGGCTGAGCAACAAGGCTTTCGCGTTCGAGTTCACTAGCGATATTTTTGCCATCTTTGTAGGTTGCAGCGATCGAAACAAACGCTTGTTCAACCGCTAGAAATGCGTCAACAACTTGCGGATCAAAATGCGTCCCATTGCCTTCTAAAATGATCTGTTTAGCTTGCTCATGAGTAAAGGCTGGTTTATAGACTCGCTTCGAAATGAGAGCATCATAAACATCGGCCAATGCCATTAAACGGCCAGATAACGGGATATCTTCACCAGACAATTGATTGGGATAACCACTGCCATTCCATTTCTCGTGGTGAGTCAGAGATATCTCCTTTGCGACTCTTAAGAAAGAGCTACTTCCCAACTGCTTTTCTGCAATAGATAACGCTTCGGCGCCAATAGCAGGGTGACCTTTCATTATCTCAAACTCTTCGTCCGTCAATTTACCCGGTTTCAATAACACGCTATCAGGCACACCCACTTTGCCTACGTCGTGCAAAGGCGCAGATTTGTAGAGCAACTCGATGTAGTTTGGTGTTAACAAGCTTGAGTGGATTTCTGATTTGCTGAGTTCTTGTGCGAGCACCTTAACGTATTCTTGAGTTCTAAGTATGTGTGCGCCCGTTTCATTGTCTCTCGATTCGGCAAGCGCAGATAGGCTAACAATCGCAACGTCACGTGTGGTTTTAACTTCGTTTTGCGCGGTTTCGAGGCTATCAAGCATAGTGTTGGTCATTGAGGCCATTGAACCAAGCTCGTTGTAGCCGAAAATAGGTAAGCGAACGCCTTGCTCGCCATTGGTCACCTTGTTTAATGCACACTCTTGGCTTAGGAGAATGCGCTTAATTAGTTTGCTCCAAAGCGTCATGATGGTAATCGCATATCCACCCAGCACCACCGCCAAATAAATAAACTCTTTGATCACGCTGATCTTCCCTGTGCCATCCAATAAGCGATCTGGGTTATGTTCTAGCCAAAAGATGTCCTTGACGGCAATCATAGTTAGCATGGTGGTTAGTGTTACCAGAAGCACGATAACTAAACCAATCATTTGCTTGACCAGCGAACTCCTTTCACCAACCAGTTGGAAGTCAAATTGTCCAGTCGTCTCCATTTTATCCATTTGGCTGAGCTTAGCGTTCAATTGGAGAATGCTTCCGGTAAAGAAGCCGAATAGACTCATGCCAAACAACACCTTCAAATTGCTATCTATAGTGAATTCGTAGCTTAAGTTGTAGTAGAGCGCGAACGGGACACTTGCGGCAAAAAATAGAAGGGTATCAAGCTGCGCGAATCGACCTTGTTTAACTAATGTATGTTGCGCTAATAAATAACGACGCGCGATCCATAATAAGGAAAACACAATACTGACTTGTGTGAAAATCTCTAACGTCGTTAAGCTCTCGAGCATAGGGCATACCCGGCTGCCGTAGGTGCCAAACAGTACGCCAGCAATGACGTATAACTTAGTCGTTAGCGATTGATTGTAATTTGAAGTATCCATCGAAAAGCCTTTGTTCTCATTCTTATTAGATTCACGACTTTAGAATTACGAATGATTAGTATAACTGACGTGAATAAGACCGGAAATTCTATCGATAGCTTTCGTGGATTGATACAAGAAACTGGTTTGTGTTAGAGATTTGTTAGCTAGGTGAGGGTTATTACAGCATTTTTATGAAGATACTTGAATAGCCTCGGTCGAGGTTCGAGGCTATTCAGTCGGTATATTTGACTCAAGTCGCGAGTGATTGAGTTCGCGACCTACTTTAAATCAAATTACTTTTTCAGATTGATTTCAGCTTCAATAGAGCCTGTTTCAATCTCAGGGTGAGATGCTAGTTTGTCTGCAGCCCATTGGTTGATGTGTTTCAGAATAGCAGACACTGCGTGTTTTTCTGTTGGTGCTTGGTCTTGTTCTACATCGATCTTTTGCTTTGGATGTGAGCCTGTCGCATCTTCAGCAATATGGAGCCAATCTGGGTGCCAGTAATATGGCTGTCCGCTCGGTGTTGTCCAACTGTGAACACCGTTTGACTCTCCTTTATAACTTAATTGGTCTGCTTCTATTTTTTTCATTGTTATCTCGCATGTTTTTGGGTTACATCAAATTATTGAGGTAGAAAGTCAACTTAGCTCCTACCTTGGGTACAAACTTAGCAAAGCTTACAAAGTTATCTGTGAACTAATTCACACTATTGTGGAAATTAGGTGCGATCATATGGATAGCAGCAATAGTTGTTGGCGTAAGTGATAAAATCACCGGCTCACAGAATTTCTCTAGGTAGTACAATTAGATGGCGCGTTATGAAGAGCTTGCAAAGGATATTCGGACTCAGATAGCCAATAATACGTGGCGCTCCGGAGAGAAGATCCCTTCGGTACGCATGAGTTGTCGCAATTACAACGTCAGCAATAGTACTGTCTTACAAGCCTACCAGTTGCTAGAAAGCGAAGGGTGGATCATCGCTAAACCTCAGTCGGGCTACTTTGTCGCGCCGAGACTGGACGGCGTTGATTACGTAGAGCCATTCGTTCGTGAAAAGAAAGCCATTAATGACCGCTTATTTGATTTTTTGAAGTCGAGTTCAGCCGAGGGTGTGATTCCTTTCGGTTCTGCATTTCCAGATCCCGATCTTTTCCCATTACCTACCTTGACTCGAAATCTAGCCAGTGCCGGCAGGAAGATGACGGGTGCCAGTGTGATTAACAATCTGCCTCCTGGAAGTGAGTCTTTAAGAAGGCAAATCGCACAGCGTTATCTGCAGCAAGGCATTACAGTTAATCATCAAGACATCGTGATTACGTCAGGTGCAATGGAAGCGCTTAACTTGAGCCTGCAAACGGTCACTAAGTCGGGTGATAACGTAGTGATAGAATCTCCCGCATTCTATGGTGCTCTACAGGCTGTCGAAAGGCTAGGGCTTAACCCTATCGAAGTGGATGTTTGCCCAATTAATGGGTTGAATATAGAGCAGTTTGAAAACGCACTACAAAACCAAGATGTCAAAGCGTGTTGGCTGATGACGACTTTTCAGAACCCGACGGGAACCAGTTTGTCGGAACAGGCGAAGCGCCGTGTGGTAGATATTGCAGAACAACATGAAACCTACATTATTGAAGATGACGTGTATGGCGACCTTTATTACGAAGGGCATAAACCGAAACCACTAAAGGCTTTCGATAAGACCGATTCTGTTTTGTTGTGTGGGTCGTATTCAAAAAGCTTATGTCCGGGCTATCGAATAGGTTGGGTTGTGAACAAGCGTTTTAACGATGCGATTCAAAAGTTGCAGCTTCTTTCTACGTTATCGAGTAGTGCTCCCGTTCAACTTGGCGTCACCCATTTTTTAACGCATGAAAGCTACGACAATCACCTTCGTAAACTACGTAAAAACCTGCTAGTCAGGAAAGAGCGATTTATAGACGTCATTAAGCAGTACTTCCCGCATTCAATCGAGATTGAAGAACCAGCTGGTGGCTACTTTATATGGATTCGTTTCTCTGAAAAATTCGACAGCCAACAATTTCATCAACTGGCTATTGAGCAAGGTATTAGCGTCGCATCTGGCGATCTGTTCAGTGAGCAGGGCAGAGTGGATAACGCGATACGATTGAACTTCTCTTATGAATTGACAGAAGAGAAAGGACAAGCGCTTATCTTGCTTGGTAAACTTGCACATCAACTCACGAACTCGTAAAACCTTAAGTCCCTCATAAAAAAGACAATCATTCCAACTGTACGGGTTGTTTGTGGCGTAACTGTACGCCTAATTGACCAGAGAGTTATGGTTCAATAACGGTAGAGCAAATATTGGAGATACCGTTATGTTGAAAATGACTATGGGAAATGAAGTTAAGTTGATTATCGTCGCGATTGTGTGTGCGCTTCTGCTTATTCTCGGCCACGTACTGCTATCAAAAGCGTTCGCTGATATGGCATGGGCGGAATACACCACTGCGGCTATCCCGTTCGTTATGATGGCAATCTGCGGTCTCGCAATAAAATACGCTATAGACCAAGATGTTGATTAGTTTTTGAATAACTAGTCTCTGATGGTGATAAGCAGAAGCAGAAGCAGCCGTCGTTTTGTTTTATTCAGAACATAAAAAACCTCCGCGATTGCGGAGGTTTTATTTGTTCTTAACTTATAAATCGAATAGGTTTTCGAATTAGAAGTTTGCAGAGCGTGGCGTACGTGGGAATGGAATCACGTCACGAACGTTGCCCATACCTGTTACGTAAGATACTAGACGCTCGAAACCAAGACCAAAGCCAGCGTGCGGCACTGTGCCGTATTTACGTAGGTCGCGGTACCAGCTCATGTGCTCAGGGTCGATACCCATAGCAATCATACGCTCGTCTAGAATGTCTAGACGCTCTTCACGTTGTGCACCACCGATGATTTCACCGATGCCTGGTGCAAGTACGTCCATTGCTGCAACTGTTTTGCCGTCGTCGTTTAAGCGCATGTAGAAAGCTTTGATGTCTTTCGGGTAGTTCTTAACGATAACAGGCGCTTTGAAGTGCTCTTCAGCTAGGTAACGCTCATGCTCAGAAGACATGTCGATGCCCCACTCAACGTCAAACTCAAATTTCTTACCAGAGTCTAGTAGGATTTGGATTGCGTCAGTGTAGTCAACTTGTGCGAAGTCAGCGTCAACGAATTGCTCTAGACGAGTAATTGCTTGCTTGTCGATGCGAGAAGCGAAGAACTCAAGGTCGTCGCGGCGCTCTTCAAGAACAGCAGCGAAAACGTACTTAAGCATGTCTTCAGCCAGTTTCGCTACGTCGTTAAGGTCTGCAAACGCAACTTCAGGCTCAACCATCCAGAACTCAGCTAGGTGGCGGCTTGTGTTTGAGTTTTCAGCACGGAACGTAGGACCGAACGTGTAAACCTTGCTTAGTGCACAAGCGTAAGCTTCAGCATTAAGTTGGCCAGATACTGTTAGGAACGTCTCTTTACCGAAGAAATCTTCGTTGAAGTCTACGTCGCCTTTTTCAGTGCGTGGTAGGTTTTCCATGTCTAGCGTAGAAACACGGAACATTTCACCAGCGCCTTCTGCATCAGATGCAGTGATAAGCGGAGCAGAAGTCCAGAAGAAGCCTTGCTCGTGGTAGAAACGGTGAATCGCTTGAGATAGACAGTTACGTACACGTGCTACTGCGCCAATCACGTTTGTACGTGGACGTAGGTGAGCAACTTCACGAAGGTATTCGATAGAGTGACGTGTCTTAGCCATTGGGTAAGTGTCAGCATCTTCAACCCAACCCACAACTTTAACGTCAGTTGCTGCTAGTTCGAAGTCTTGACCTTTCGCAGGAGACTCAACAATCTTACCTGTTACTTCAACAGAGCAGCCAGTTGTTAGCTTTAATACTTCGTTTTCGTAATTATTAAGATTATTAGGAACCACGGCCTGAATCGGGTCGAAACAAGAGCCGTCATAAATGGCAAGGAAAGAGATTCCAGCTTTGGAATCACGACGTGAACGGATCCAGCCGCGAACAGTTACTTCACTGTCTACCGCTAGCTTGCCGCCAAGTACGTCTGTTACAGGCGCGTAAGTCATGTTGATTTCATTCTCCATTGAGGGACAAATTCAACTCAAAGTCTCTGGCATTGCTGCAAATAAACATACATTTGCACAATAATTAGCCGAAACATTAAGTTGTATAAACTTTTTAAATCGATTGAACATATTACCTGTCATACCGACAGCTTCAACCTTTATTCTTGCTTGGTGAAAGAAATATTGTGTCTACTGACCATAAATACGTTTGAGGGTGTGTTTTTTGTTCGATCTTAGCGTGCGCCTTACGTTCCGCCTAATGTGAATCGTCGAATGAACAAGGCGTAATCGAAACCTTTGTTTTCAATAATTGGAGTGTGATTGTGTTGAAACTCGCTCTATATTGGCGCGGATTCAGTCATATCGGACTTGATCACCTTCTTAATTTCCCACTAAAGCAACAAGAGGAGTTTAATATCTACGTGTTAATTACGCCGCCTTAACCCCTGCATTCTCTCTACACCCGCACTTTTCGAGCGCTCGCTCATTCAAGAAAAACAGTCGATCAGATTATGTCTCAACAAGGCAGGACTGGCTGTACAAGTAAAAGAGAATTACATGCTTAATTATTTAAAAAAACACTGGTTATCAAACGTTAAAGGAGATTCATTATCTGGGGTTGTGGTTGCACTCGCATTGATCCCTGAAGCCATCGCATTTTCAATTATTGCAGGCGTTGACCCTAAAGTAGGGCTATATGCTTCGTTCTGTATTTGTTTCGTAACCGCTTTGGTTGGCAGCCGCCCAGGAATGATTTCCGGAGCAACAGGCGCAATGGCGCTGTTAATGGTCACCTTAGTGAGAGAGCACGGATTGGAGTACTTGCTTGCTGCTTCATTTCTTGCAGGCGTTATTCAAATCGCGGCGGGATATCTCAAGCTCGGTAACCTGATGAACTTTGTTTCCAAATCGGTGATTACTGGATTTGTTAACGCGCTCGCCATCCTAATCTTCATGGCCCAGCTCCCTGAATTGGTCAACGTCCCTTCGAGCGTTTATGTATTAGTCGCTTTGGGTTTGGCGATCATTTATCTGCTTCCTTATTTCCCCAAGTTTGGTCGTGCAATACCTTCTCCATTAGTCGCGATTGTTGCCCTGACAGTCATTAGTTTGTTGTTCGGATTAGATGTGAGAACGATTGGCGATATGGGTAAGTTTCCTGATTCACTGCCTGTGTTTTTAATTCCCAATATTCCATTCACGTTCGATACGCTTGCAACCATCCTTCCATATTCGATTGCTCTATCTTTGGTTGGCTTATTGGAATCCTTGATGACAGCGACCATCGTCGATGACCTGACAGATACTGAAAGTAATAAAAACAATGAGTGTAAAGGGCAGGGGGTTGCCAATATAGTGGCCTCCCTTTTTGGTGGTATGGCGGGTTGTGCGATGATTGGCCAGTCAATCATTAACATCAAATCAGGCGGCTTAACCCGATTGTCCAGCATGATCGCCGGGGTTGTTTTGTTATTAATGGTGGTGTTTGTTTCTGATTGGTTGAAGCTGATACCGATGGCAGCTTTAGTGTCTGTGATGATCATGGTTTCTATCGGCACATTCTCGTGGCGTTCTATTGTTGAGCTTAAAGACCACACACTTCCAACTAATGTAACCATGTTAGTGACCGTGGCGGTGGTGGTGTTTAGTCATAACTTAGCGATTGGGGTGGCGGTTGGCGTGGTGTTATCGGCTCTGTTTTATGCACATGCTAGCAAGTCGATGGTCTTTATATCTGATGAAGTGGTGACCAACGAAATGCACACCATCCACCGAGTAAAAGGGCATGTATTTTTTGCTTCTTCAGATGCGTTTGTCGATCTATTTGATTATGACAACGCGACCTCTTTAGTGACGATCGATATATCGGATGCTTCGTTCCTAGATAACACTTCGGTTGAGGCGCTTGATAAGGTTGTGTTCAAGTTCCGTAAAAAGGGGGCTTATGTGGAGGTTTCTGGAATGGATACCGTGAGTGCGAATCTGATATTCAAACACGCGATGTACCACAAGCATAAAGACTTAACCGCGGTTTCCATTACGCACTAATCGTTGTCTAAGGTTATTTGAAAGCCTGAACTAGACATTGTTAGGAAGATAAAGCGCTCATTGTGAGCGCTTTTTTGTTGTAGACGACCTATGGGTTCTTCTTTGTACTCGACAAAGTAAACTGATTAATCAGTGACTCAAGGTGATCAGACAGCTCTTCTAAGTCATTGCTGATGTCGCGGGTTTCAGCCGCAGATTGCGATGTGTTGTCGGCGTGAGAAGTGATGGTTTCAACCTTTTGTTGAACATCTTGAGTCGCTTGTGTGGTGGATTGCGTTTGCTGCTGAATGTTCTGTGCGTGGGCTAGCACCTGTTTCATCTCTTCAACCACCCCATTCATTTCTATTGAAAGTGCGTCGATGTCGGTGGAGCTTTGATGGGCTTGTTCGCAAACGCGATCGGTCGAAGTCAGAGACTCTTCACTGCCTTGCTGGAATTGATGAATGATTGACTCAATGCTGCCTGTTGCTTCGGCGGTTCTTGATGCTAGGTGACGAACTTCATCAGCAACTACTGCAAATCCTCGACCTTGTTCTCCGGCGCGAGCCGCTTCAATCGCTGCATTTAATGCAAGAAGGTTGGTTTGGTCGGCAATGCCACGAATAACACTCAATATTGAAGAGACCTCACCGGTTTGCTCATTGAGTGTCAGTATCTTGTGCTTCACTTCTTCTATACTGCTGACTAGGTTCTTTATCTCACTGCTTGCGTCGTGTGCTTGGTTGGCACTCTTACACGCTACATCGGCGGTGTGATTGATGAGTTCTGAAGCGGTTAAAGTGGCTTGTTCTACATTGACTTGTTGCGCCTGTATCCCTTCGACATTGTGTTGCACTTCTGCGGTTTCGCTTTGCTGGTCGCTGGCGGCTTGCTCGGTAATTTGCGCGACGCTAGTCAGTTGGTTGGCAGACGCATTCAGTTTATGCGAAGTATTCTGTACCTTTTCTAAGCTGTCAGATACGGTGCCCATGAACGAGTTGATGGAGTTAGCCAGCGTGCCAATCTCATCCTTACTTTGTTCAGGCAGGCGAGTGGACAGGTTTTTATCGCTGCTGACTTGGGTCATGAAGCGAGAAGTCTGTTGAAGAGGGCGCACGATAATCTTGCGAATTAATCCCATCGTAAGAACAAATCCGGCAAACGAGATCACCGTCATAATGCCAATAGCGGTCATGGTTTGAGTGTTGATCAGCGAGTTGACATGACTAAGGTTGTATTCAAGGCGAATTGCCCCCAATACTTCGCCTTCTGGTGCCATATGACAGGCGACGCAATTGGTACCCCGGTAATCTTCACTCGACTTCATGGGTAGAGCAATAACCAAGCCTTTACCCCAATCGGCAGAAAAGGGTTCGATAACCGTTTCACCTGCTAGCGCTCGCTTGTCGATATCATCAACAGGTATTTGATTGTCATTACCGGGACCGTATAACTTGCTTACAGCGTCAGCGCGCAAAACACGAACGTCTTCAATGCCTTCTTGTGCTAACGCTTTTTGACGCAGGGTCTCTTTTTGCGCCATTGTGCCAGTCAGCATCATCATATTAAGGCTATCGAAATAGTTACTTGCCTTATCATGAAGCTGTTCACTCAATACAGAGTTAACAAGTTGTTTTTGCTGCGAATATTGAAAGTAGGTCGATATTGCTAGCAAAAAAGTGAACACAATAGCGAGGGCCACTAGAATTTTGAAGGTTATAGTTGAGCGCATAAGGTATTAATTTTTTTATTTTTTAATGACGCGCATACTGTACGTGTAAGAGTCACTACCACCTATGGGGTATGGCGAATTGTGTGACCATACTCCGGTTGTGGTTATGTTTCTGTGATGTAGCAAGTTTGTGTTATGTCTTATGTCAAAATATAACGTTGAGTTGTGAATTTGATTCTAGTTAGAGGAGAGAGTCTCGGGTTCCATGGGCTAGATGTATTTATCAGCTTGTCTTTTATCAATGAAAATTATTGTATTAGAAGGTTTGGTGGTCAACTTATATCCAGATAGCTATTTTGTTCAATTTAATAGCAAAAAGTGTGGTTATAGCGTTGTGTTTCGAGTCTCATTCGATAAGATGAGAAGGTCTCTAATGCTAGAGGTAGGGCAGCAACGGATACGCTGCTTCAAATACTATGGAATGTGAATCAATTATTGGACACATACATGAAATTCAAGATTACATCGCCGATTATTGAACCTACGGAAGGTTCACCACATCAGTTAACGCTTACTCACGCTTCTCGTTTTACCTCTCTTAAGACAAGCTCCCCTTTGAACGCCCTGTTCGACAACGTCTCTGCACGCTTCTTTACCGCTTATCGCTCCTATTGTTATTCGTTTTATAACTTTATTTCTATCTGAATTCCTTTGTCATCCACTTGATGCACGAAGACTCACACCTATAAAAACTAAACAAATAAGTTAAAAATAATGAATATTAAAATGATGGGTAGCTCCCTAATTATCGCTGGTACCGCTCTCGGTGCTGGTATGCTCGCGATCCCAATGGTATTAGCTCAATTTGGATTGCTTTATGGCACACTGCTGATGGTACTGATCTGCTTCGGTACGACTTACGCAGCATTATTACTTCTAGAAGCGACCATCAAAGCGGGTGGCGGTCTAGGATTAAACTCTATTGCCCGAAAAACCTTGGGTAAACAAGGCCAGTTGCTTACCAACGGTTTGCTATACGCGTTATTAATTTGTCTATTAATGGCTTACATTCTGGGCGCAGGTGACTTGCTGAGTAAGTTACTGTCTAACTTTGGCGTCGAAATTACCGCTACTACCAGCCAAATAGTGTTTACCTTGCTTGCTGGCGCTGTAGTCGCAAGTGGTACTGGTGTGATTGATAAACTCAACCGCGCATTGTTCTTCGTGATGCTTGCAAGTTTGTTTGCAACCATGGCGTTCTTGGCACCGAGCATGACTCAAGAAAACTTGATGCAGGTAACCAGCCATGACCACGTTGATTTAATCAAAACCAGTGCAATCCTGTTTACAAGCTTTGGCTTTATGGTTGTGATTCCAACTTTAGTTTCTTACAACCACGAAGCGACAGACAAACAGCTGCGTAACATGGTGATCGTCGGTTCTCTGATCCCTTTAGTGTGTTACTTGTGCTGGTTGTTTGCGGTAGTGGGTAACTTGAGTGAAGAGCAATTCAGAAGCTTTAAGAACGTATCCGATTTGATGGCGGCGTTTGAGGCTCAATCTCCTTGGGTGGGTAATGTTCTGTCTACCTTCACTGGGTTGGCGTTGTTGACCTCTTTCTTTGGCGTGGCGATGGCGTTGTTCAACCAGAACAAAGACATGTTCAACCAAAATACGGCAGTAACGTACTGTATTAGCTTTATCTTACCGTTGGCAGGTTCACTGCTTGCTGCAGACAAGTTCCTACAAGTGTTGAACTACGCAGGTATCATCTTAGTGTTCTTAGCTGTGTTCGTTCCTCTGGTGATGGTTCACAAGCAACGCTTCATGAAAGTAGCAGAAGATAGATACAGCGCGGAAGGTGGCAAGCCAATGATGCTTTTCTCATTGTTGTTTGGTTGCTTCCTGCTTATCTCGCAAGTGATTTAATAAAACAATTTGGTTGGGTGAATAAATCAGTCAACCAATTTCAGTTACAAAAAAAGGAACGCATCGGCGTTCCTTTTTTATTATCGGTTTATTAATTCAGAGTGATTAACAAACAACCTTAACAGCCAAACCACCTTGAGAAGTCTCACGGTATTTAGCGTTCATGTCTTTGCCTGTTTCTAGCATTGTTTCGATAACTTTATCTAGAGAAACAGTAGGAGCAGAAGAACGACGAAGTGCCATACGAGTCGAGTTGATTGCTTTAACTGCAGCAATACCGTTACGCTCGATACATGGTACTTGTACTTGGCCAGCTACTGGGTCACACGTTAGACCTAGGTTGTGCTCCATGCCGATTTCTGCAGCCATACATACTTGCTCAGGGCTACCACCCATAAGCTCAGCAAGACCAGCAGCAGCCATAGAACATGCCACACCAACTTCACCCTGACAGCCAACTTCGGCACCAGAGATAGAAGCGTTACGCTTGTAAAGACCACCGATCGCGCCAGAAGCTGCAAAGTAACGGATGTAGTCTTTCTCTGTCACTGTTTGGATGAACTTATCGTAGTAAGCCAATACCGCAGGGATGATGCCACATGCGCCGTTTGTTGGTGCAGTTACTACACGACCGCCCGCTGCGTTTTCTTCGTTTACTGCGAAAGCAAACATGTTCACCCAGTCAACAACCGTCATTGGATCGTTAGTTGTTTTTTCTGAAGTGATCAGCTGTTGGCGAAGTGCTGCTGCACGACGAGGTACACGCAGTGGACCTGGCAGGATACCTTCAGTATTCATACCGCGATCCATACACTCACGCATCGTTTTCCAGATGTTAGCGAAGTAAGTGCGAGACTCTTCGTCTGAGTGGAATGCTGCTTGGTTTTTCATAACCAGTGTACTGATAGAAAGACCGCTTTCTTTACACTGATTAACCAGCTCTTCAGCTGTAGTGAATTCGTAAGGTGCTTTGATTGGGTTTTCTTCTTCTTTGCCGAAGTTTTCTTCGTCAACGATGAAACCGCCACCAATTGAGTAGTACGTTTTTGAGTATGCAACTTCGTCACCAACCCATGCATGGATGCTCATGCCGTTCTCGTGTAGAGAAAGGTTGCTAGTGTGGAAGTTCATACCGCCATCGCGTGGGAACGATACTGTATGACAGTGCATGCCAACAGGAAGGCGCTCAGTTTCTTCTACGCGAGCAATGAAGCCTGCAATAGAATCGATATCAACACGCTCAGGAGTATTGCCAGCAAGACCCATGATGATTGCGATATCTGTGTGGTGACCTTTCCCTGTCAGTGATAGTGATCCATATACGTCCACGGTGATTTTAGTGATGTCGCGCAATTTTCCCATTGAACGTAGGTCATCAATAAACTCTTTACCCGCTTTCATTGGTCCAACTGTGTGTGAGCTCGATGGACCAACACCGATTTTATAGATATCAAATACACTAATCATAGCGATTACCTCAAAAAGAGAGCCTCCCAAGGGGAGTAGGGAGGCTCATTTATTATCATTATATTTTTTGTTTAATCTCGCGATATAAGATGGATGCCATCTTATAAAAAGGGCTTGAGATTAAAGAGCGCCGTAGATTACAGAACTAATAGCCGCTAGACCACATAAAGCTGTAAAGATTTGTACAGGTGCTGAAGTTTTGTACTTAGCCATTGCTGGTACTTTGTTCATTGCGAATACAGGCATTAGGAACAGGATAGCTGCAATCATTGGAGCACCCATTGTTTCAATCATACCTAGGATGCTTGGGTTAACTACCGCAACAATCCAAGTTGTAACAACGATGAACGCTAGAGAAGCTTTCTCAATCTTAGAGATTGAAGAACCAGAGCGAGACTTGATTAGACCAACAAGACCTTCGTGAGCACCTAGGAAGTGACCGAAGTAGCTTGAAGTAATCGCTGCGAACGCTACTAGAGGACCCATGTAAGAGATAAGTGGAGACTCATGTACGTTAGCTAGGTAAGAAAGAACAGAGATGTTCTGTGCTTGTGCTGTTGCTAGTTGCTCTGGAGATAGAGAAAGTACTACAGAGAATACGAAGAACATTACAAAGCCCATCAGCATCATTGCTGCGCCGCCAGTGATTTGGTCAGTTTTCTTAACTGCGTCTTCACCGTATACACGACGTTGCTCTTTAGAGAACTGTGAAATGATTGGGCTGTGGTTGAAAGAGAACACGATGATTGGAATAGCAAGCCAGATAATAGAAGGCATTGTTGACCATTCTGGGCTTACGTCCATCATTGAAGTGTTCCAATCAGGAACTAGGTAGAAAGATAGTGCTAGTAGGATGAATACTAGTGGGTAAACCATCGCTGACGTTGCTTTAAGCATCAGCTCTTTACCGAATACAACACCTGCTGTCATAGCAAGGATAAGTGCACCAGAAAGAAGAGGACGTGGAATAGATTCCATACCCATTTGGTTTACTAGGAAAGAATCAACCGTGTTTGTGATACCAACACCGTAGATAAGAACGATTGGGTAGATAGCGAAGAAGTAAGCAAAAGTAATAATGTTTGCGCCAGTCTTACCGAAGTGCTCTTCAACTGTGTCTGTAATATCTGCTTCAGGGTTTTTAGCTGACAGTACGAAGCGAGCTAGAGATTTGTGTGCGAACCAAGTCATCGGTGCCGCGATTAGAGCTAGGATAACTAATGGCCAAAAACCACCCGCACCAGCTTTGATTGGAAGAAATAGTACGCCAGCACCAACTGCTGTACCGAATAGTGATAAACACCAGGTAAAATCTTTATAGTTAAACTTGCTTGAATCTTTAACGGCATTTGCCGAAGAAGTTGTTGTGTTCATGTTAAATTACTCATTTTTTGGGAACAGGAAATAAGTCGGGGCTAATTCTGCAGAATTTTCTTCTACAAAAAATAGATCTAAATCATGTAATGAAACGGCGTGTCACATGATATGCGAAAAACGGATTTTTGATCACGAAATTGGCGTGCTACAGGTGATTTATGCTCATGCTAGGTATTAGTTTTTATTATGCGAAAGGCGGGGTTGTTCAGATTTATACCAGGGAAACGTTTGCGTAAAATTGCATTAATAATTCTGTTCCATACAAAGCTTGCGATTTGTTAACAGAGATTAAACAAAACGTAGTTGCTATGTGATTTGTTGCACTACATGCTGCTGCAGAGATTGGATAATTTGCGCCGTAACGCCCCAAATTAGGTGCTCTTGGAAGGGCATCGCAAAAACACGATGCTTGATTTGTTTGAAGTTAACAGTGTGGCTGTGTAACTTGGCTTGGTCTAAAACATAGGTGGCAGGCACCTCAAAAATAGAGGCAACTTCATTCTCATCGATGATGGCTTCATAGTCAGGATCGACCAGAGCAACAATCGGTGTCACAGAAAATTTACTAATAGTACTCAAAGCGGGTAATTGCCCAACAATTTTAACTTGATCCGATCGAATTCCTACCTCTTCATGGAGCTCTCTAAGTGCAGTAAATTGCATAGAAGGGTCAGAGAGTTCATGTTTACCGCCAGGAAAACTGACTTGGCCAGGATGATGCTTTAAATGAGCGGCTCTTTTAGTAAAAATGACATGTAAACCATCTTCTCTTTCAACTAAACCTACCACCACTGCCGCTTTACGTAATTGATCGCCACTGATATGCGAAACACGCTCTACTGACTCTGGGTGATAGCCAACGGTAGGGTTTAGTTGGAATTGTTGAAGGAAGTTTTCTTTATTCATATCAAGCCAATATATTGATTATTATGATTTTAAGTATAGACATAACAGTGGGCTGATTACCAATTTTGAGTGTGTCTTCATTTACTTACCTTTAGTTTAGCTATTAACTAGGCGTAATTAAGGGCCACGTAGTTACTGACATCCTTAAAATGCCGGTTTTTGCTATATTCAATATGTACGCATCTGCGAGTAAGCGTTACCCATGTCATAAAATTGGGTTACGGAGCGTAGATTTTGTGTTTAAGAATTTGATAACAATGACTTAGTGAACCATTCTAAAAAGAAATAGAAGAAAAGGTATGAGATGAAAGGAATCATATTCACCGAATTTTTAGAGCTTGTTGAAGACAAGTTTGGGTTAGAGCTTTTGGAAGAAGTTCTAGAGACGTCAGAAGATGAAGGGATCTACACATCTGTCGGAAGTTACGACCACAAAGATCTGGTTAAACTCATCATTAATCTGAGCAAAAAAACCGATATAGATGCAGCAAGCTTGCAACGCGTTTTCGGGCAGTCCGTATTTAAGAACTTATTAGCCTCATTGCCGAATAAAGCTAGCATTGCTCACAGCAATACCACCTTTCAATTTATTCAGCACGTAGAGCGCTACATTCACGTTGAAGTGAAGAAGCTCTATCCAGATGCTGAGCCACCTGAATTCAGTTTTATCACCACGACCGAAGCACAACTTGTTTTTGACTACAAAAGCGCAAGATGTATGTCTCATGTTTGTTTAGGGCTTATCGAAGGGTGCGCTGAATACCACGGTGAATCTATTGCGGTGGAGATGACGCCACAAAATGATGACCAGAGCGTGGTTAGGTTTAATCTCAAAGTAGAAAAGTGATATGGATCTGGCCTCAGCCCTAGAGAAAAAACTTAAACGCCAAATTGCTGCGCGAAAAGCAGCAGAAGCCTTGTTGGAACAAAAGAGCCTTGAACTTTTTGAGGCCAACCACCAACTCGAGCTTGCACTGCGTCAGTTAGAGAAGCGTTCCAATGCAAACATACGTCGCATTGAATTCCAAGAACAAATCGACAACCTGTTGATTGATTTCGGACGCGCTTTTCTGAGTAATGATCTTGATGACGTCATGTTGTCACAATTGACGACAAGTGTGACCAACAGTTATCTGATTGAAGCCAGTCGTTTGATTTTGCCTCCCAAGCTGCTCCCTCAATTACACACTTATGACTATGGTGACGAAACCGTCGAGGTGATAGAGCAAGATATTCAAGAGCCTCATTGGCAAGGCAACCACCTTACCGTACCATTAGAGGTTGAAAAGGTCATAGTCGGCGCGTTAATTGTGAAGGTCAGGGTATTAGACCAAGATTTCGAATTCATCCAAAGCCAACTGTTGTTAGTTACCGACCTTATTTGTAGTGCCTTAACCCACCAGCTTGCTATCAATCGAAACATTGAATCACGTAAACGAGCAGAAGAATCTGAAAGAGCAACGCGTGACTTTGTCGCAATGATCAACCATGAATTAAGAACCCCGCTTAATGGCCTACTAGGTAGTGCCGAATTGATTAGCGATACCGAACTGAATAGTTCTCAACGTGAAATAGTGAACAACTTAAGTCAATCTGGAGAGTTTCTCAGAACCATCATTAATGACCTATTGGATTACAGTAAAATCAACGCGGGAATGTTGGAGTTAATACCGAAGAAGTTCGCGCTTCATGATTTGAGAAATACTATCGATAGTATCTTTACCAATCGAGCACTTGAAAAGCAGCTTAAGTTTGATGTTGATGTAGACAAAGGTGTACCGAGCCATTTCTATGGTGACTTAGAGCGTATTACTCAACTGTTCGTAAACTTGATTGGAAACGCCATCAAGTTCACGGATAAAGGACATGTGAGCGTTGAGATTAAATGGTTGAGAGACCAATTTATTTTTTCCGTAGAGGACACTGGAGTTGGGATCGCTCAATCCTCTCATAAGACGCTGTTTGAACCTTTTACTCAAGCGGATAATTCAAGTAGCCGAAACTACGAAGGGACTGGGCTTGGTCTCGCCATCTGTCGTAAGCTAGTAGGTTTGATGCACGGTGATATTAGCGTGACCAGTGTTGTTGGCTCAGGCACGACTTTTACCATCTCGATTCCTCTTCAAGTTGTCGATGTTCCGGCTGAGAGTGATAGTGTTACCAAGGGCTTTGAGTCTGAGGCGGAATTGTCACTACTTAAAGTGTTGGTGGTTGATGATATTAAGATGAACCAGATCATCATCCAGCAAATGCTTCGTAAACATGAGATTGAACCGGCTATCGCAAGTAATGGTGTCGAAGGGTTTGAGCTCGCGTCAGACAATGAATACGACATTGTATTCATGGATTGCAGAATGCCCGTTATGGACGGCTTTGAAGCGACAGAGAAACTAAGAGAGAAGGGTTACGTTAAATCTATTGTGGCACTGACCGCCGGAACGACACTTGAAGAGCGGGAACGTTGTATTCAGTGTGGAATGGATGACATTTTGAGTAAACCTTACACCGCCAATGATCTTAAAGAGATGCTTAAGAAGTGGGGTGTCTCTGCGGTGAAGGTCGCTTAAACACGCTAATAATGCGTTGTGAGCAATGCACTCTAGTTCAAAGACTAAAAAACCGAAGTGATCTTGCGATCCTTCGGTTTCTTTTTATATCGAGTTTTTGCTGAGCGTTAAGCCGCAGAACTCGTCATTAAATCGCGGAACTCGCAGTTAATGACGCTAGGTTTAGCAATCTTCAAGTACCGGTAGAATTCGACTCAGCTTATCCAGAGTTTCTTGGTATTCAGAAGCACAATCACTATCAAATACCACACCACCGCCAGCCCATGCATAAAGCGTATTGTTCTCGGCGACTAATGTACGAATGGTAATACTGGTATCCATTCTTCCATTTCGGCTGATGTAGCCAATACTGCCGCAGTACGCTGAACGTCGATGCGGTTCTAACTCTTCAATGATCTGCATCGCGCGAACTTTTGGTGCGCCAGTAATCGAACCGCCAGGGAAACACGCTCTCAGAAGGTCAGTCGCAGAATATTGTTCATCAAGGTCTGCTCGTATCGTGCTTACCAAGTGGTGCACGGCAGGGAAGCTCTCAATATCGAACAACTTTGGTACATGCACTGTGCCCGATTTTGCCACTCGGCCAATGTCATTACGAAGTAGGTCGACGATCATCAAGTTTTCCGCCTGATCTTTATCGGCGCTTGCCAGATCTTGCGCGTTAGCATCATCAATCATCGGGTTCTCAGAACGAGGTCGTGTGCCTTTAATTGGCTTGGTTTCAATGACGTTGTCTTTGAGTTCTAAGAAACGCTCTGGCGAAACACTGATGATTGCGCAGTCGGCCAAACGGATGAAACCCGAAAAGGGTGCTGAGTTGTACTGCTCTAACTTGTCATAAGCCAGCCATTCACTGCCTTGGTATTGAGCATTGAAGCGCTGAGCTAAGTTGATCTGATAGCAGTCCCCGGATAACAGGTATTCTTGAACGCTATCGAACTTGGTGGCGTAGCTCTCTTCGCTCATATTGGATTTCCACGGTGTGGTTAATCCAAAGGGCGCATGTGTTAGGTGTGATTGACCCATTTTCTGCATCAGCCAATCATGATGTTCATCGATATTTTTACCGACAATACACGCCGTTTTCAGTTGGTGATCAACGATAACAGCCCATTCATACAAGCCAACCGCCATGTCTGGTGCTTCAATATCGCGCTTTGCGCGTGAAGGCAGAGTCTCGACTCTGCGGCCTAAATCATAACTAAAGTAGCCTAAAGCGCCGCCAATGAATGGCAACTCAGCATGCTCTTTAGTCACAGGCAATAATTGTTGCTGATATTGGTCGAGTAGCTCGAAAGGATCAGAGTCTGAAACCTCGCACGTCTCATTAACATTAACGGTCGTTTTTGCACCGATTGTCTCGAAGGTGGCGATGGGTTGAGCAACTAAAATATCGTATCGACTATCAACGTGGCTTTCTGAAGCGGAGCGTAATAGCATTGCCCACGGCAGATTTTCAACATGGGAAAACAGCTGTTTAGCTAAAGTTGATTGATATTCAAGCGGCTTGATTTGGATAGAGCGAAATTCGTTGTTATTCATTTGTTTAATTTGTGACAAAGAGTTCGATCACTGCATGGCGTGTGAGAGGAAGCAAGAGTATCATAAATTGAAAATAAAATGGGTTCTTGATTAATCCAAGTGGTTTAGTTTAAAGCTATGCAAGCGATTGCTAAAGCAACTAAATACAGCTCAACACAATAAAAAGCTAAACCACCTAATTCGATTTGGCATATATAGCCAAACTGTGAACCCACATGGAACCAGAACAATAAAGAGGCATGCAATGACGGTTATTCGTAAGCAAGATGTGATCAGCAGTGTCGCTGACGCACTTCAGTACATTTCTTATTATCACCCTTTAGACTTTGTCCAAGCCCTAGAAAAAGCGTACGAGAAAGAAGAGAGCCAAGCAGCTAAAGATGCGATCGCTCAGATTCTTATCAACTCGCGTATGTCTGCGGAAGGCCATCGTCCAATTTGTCAGGATACGGGTATTGTTACTTGTTTCGTGAACATCGGTATGGATGTTAGGTGGGAAACGGATCAAACAGTACAACAGATGGTTGATGAAGGCGTTCGTCAAGCTTACAACAACCCAGATAACCCATTGCGTGCATCTGTCCTAATGGACCCTGCAGGTAAGCGTATTAATACCAAAGACAACACACCAGCGGTTGTTCACATTAATATGGTTCCGGGCAACAAAGTTGAAATCCAAATCGCAGCGAAAGGCGGCGGTTCTGAGAACAAAACTAAGATGGTTATGCTGAACCCTTCTGACGATATTGCAGAGTGGGTAGAGAAGACCTTACCGACCATGGGTGCGGGCTGGTGTCCACCGGGCATGCTAGGCATAGGTATTGGCGGTACGGCAGAGAAAGCAGCAGTACTAGCAAAAGAATCTCTGATGGAGCACATCGATATTCAAGAGCTTATCGACAAAGGTCCAGAGAACGCTGAAGAAGAGCTTCGTTTAGATATCTTCAACCGTGTAAACAAACTGGGTATTGGCGCACAAGGTCTTGGCGGTCTAACAACTGTGGTTGACGTGAAAATCAAAACAGCGCCAACGCACGCAGCCTCTAAGCCTGTCTGCTTGATCCCGAACTGTGCAGCAACACGTCACGTACATTTCACATTAGACGGCAGCGGCCCTGCAGAGCTAACACCACCTAAGTTAGAAGAGTGGCCAGATATTACTTGGGAAGCAGGTGCAAATACTCGCCGTGTTAACCTTGATGAAATTACTAAAGAAGACGTTCAAGAGTGGAAGACCGGCGAAACGGTTCTTCTATCAGGTAAGATCTTAACCGGTCGTGATGCAGCGCATAAGCGTATTCAAGGCATGCTTGAAAGTGGTGAAGGTTTACCAGAAGGTGTCGACCTGAAAGGTAAGTTCATTTACTACGTAGGCCCTGTTGATGCAGTAGGCGATGAAGCGGTAGGTCCTGCTGGCCCAACAACGTCTACTCGTATGGATAAGTTCACCGACATGATGTTAGAAGAAACCGGCATTATGGGCATGATTGGTAAAGCAGAGCGCGGCCCTGCAACGGTTGAGTCAATCAAACAACATAAATCGGTTTACCTGATGGCGGTTGGTGGTGCAGCTTATTTAGTGGCTAAAGCAATTAAAAAAGCACGTGTGGTTGCGTTTGAAGATCTCGGTATGGAAGCGATCTACGAGTTTGAAGTTGAAGACATGCCGGTAACGGTTGCTGTTGACTCGAACGGCGTGAACGCGCACCAGATCGGCCCTGACACGTGGAAAGTGAAAATTGCTGAAGCTGAAAAAGCATAATTTACCGAAGTCAAAAGTCGTAACAGGCGCTAGCTTCAGCGTTTGAATTGCAATTTTTGACAGAAAGTTAAAGACAAAAGTGCAGCATTATCTGCACTTTTGTCATATTATCAATGATATAGTGATAAACACATAGTTTGATATAAGAATATAGGAGAGAGGAATGCCTCGTTTTATTCAGATCCTACAGATTATCTTGGCAGTGGTGATTGGTGCTTTTGTTGGCTACGACCTGATCTTGAAAGGGATCAGTATCTTTGATAATAAATACGTGACGATTACCTGTGCACTTTGGCTAATCGCAGAGATTGCACTGTTTGTTATCTACAAGTTGATTGAAGACGATTAAGAGTCGGATATCGCAGAAAAATTCTAAAGCCCCTGATTATGAATGTAGTCAGGGGCTTTTATTCATCTAGCATTAAGAATGTGTATTGCATACTCATTACTATTAGTAAAAGAACAAGCAAAAGCAAAAGCATACATATTATCCCAACAGGGAAAGAACATAGGCTTGCCTCTCTATTATCATAATCAGCTAGCCTAACTATCACGGAGTCGTTCAAATGAAACACCTAACTCAAGAAATGAGTGACTTTATAAGCAGAGGAACGGATTCTCACATTCGAGTAGCGGTCACTGGACTTTCTCGTGCGGGTAAGACAGCCTTCATTACTTCGCTGGTTAATCAGCTTCTTCATACGTCTACCCACAAAAATCTGCCTCTACTTGCATCAGCGAGAGATGGAAGAATTATTGGCGCAAAGCGCATCCCGCAACACAACATGATGATCCCACGCTTCTCTTATGATGAGGCGATGGAATCTTTGAATGCGCAGCCACCAGAATGGCCAGTGCCGACGCGCGATGTCAGTGAGATTCGTCTAGCCATCAAATATAAGCCAGCTAAAGGCGCAAAGAAGCTGCTGAGCAAAAACAGCACCCTTTATCTCGATATTGTCGATTATCCAGGTGAGTGGCTACTTGATTTACCTTTGCTGGATATGGACTTTGATACTTGGAGCCAATCCCAATTCGCCGCACTCAAAGGCGATAGAGAAACCTACTCGCAACAGTGGAACGCAATGCGTGGTGATATCGATTTGCTAGCAGAAGCGGACGAAAAGAAACTGGTCGCGATTGCCGATAGCTATACCCAGTACCTTCATACTTGTAAAAGTAACGGACTGCATTGGGTACAGCCGGGTCGATTCGTATTGCCGGGTGAGCTTGAAGGTGCGCCTGTGCTGCAATTCTTCCCGTGTGCTGCGCCCGAGGGTAAATTCTCGAAAACCAGCAACTATGCGGTTTTAAAAGCGCGTTATGAAGAGTATCAACAGAAGGTCGTAAAGGCGTTCTATAAGAATCACTTTGCCACGTTCGACAGACAAATCGTGCTGGTGGATTGCTTACAACCACTTAACGCAGGCTATGACTCTTTCATGGACATGCGTGGTGCGTTAGAACAGTTATTGAAGAGCTTTAAGTACGGGCGAAGCAATATGCTAAGACGCTTGTTTGCGCCGAAGATCGACAAGATTTTGTTCGCCGCAACCAAGGCCGATCACGTGACACCGGATCAACATCCGAACTTAGTATCACTGTTACAGCAGATGGTACACCCTGCTTGGCAACAGGCGGCGTTTGAACATATCGACATGAGTTGTATGAGCATCGCGTCTATTCAAGCGACCAGTGCGGGATATATTTCGTCGGGTTCAGACAATGTTCCAGCACTGCAAGGTGTCACTTTAAATAACGAGCCTCAAACCATGTATCCGGGTGAGGTGCCGCGCAAACTGCCGAACAAACAGTATTGGGAAACCAACCAATTTGATTTCACGAGCTTTAGGCCAATGGAGCAACACTCCGATGAGCCTTGTCAGCATCTGAGAGTCGACAAGGTTTTAGAGTATCTCATTGGCGACAAGTTGAAGTAATTGAGGCAATCAAAATGAGTGAATTAAAAACAAAGCAGGTCTTTGATGAACCGTTGAAGACCTCGTTCGACGAGCCTGATAAGAGTGAAGTTACCCCTGATTTGGGTGCTCAAAAGCTATTTACGGTACAAGAGAAGTTTGTACCCGTCGCGCCACAAGTGGAAACCGACCTTGATGGTGAAGCTGAACAGCAATTGGAACAAGTGATTCGACCGAGTAAAAAGAAGAAGTGGTTTGGAACGGGTCTATTGATCGCTTTTTCTGGCCTCGTTGGATGGCAAGCAATTGATTCGGTCATTACCGCGATTCAAACTGCTGAGTGGCTTGCATTAGGTTGGGCAGGCTTTATTGCTGCCATTGCTTCATTGGGTTTAGGCGCAATAGGCAAAGAGCTATGGAAACTGCGCTCGCTTAAAGACCACTTTAGTGTGCAAGAGCAGAGTGAAGAGCTCTTGCAAAGCCAAAGTGTCGGCAAGGGTAAAGCGTTCTGTGAAAACATCGCCAAGCAAGGCGGTATTATTGCTGAGTCACCTTCGTACGATAAGTGGCAAAACAGCATTAACCCAGCACACAGTGATGCAGAAGTGTTGGATATGTACGATGCGTTGGTTGTTGCTCAGCAAGATAAAGTGGCTACTCAAATCGTCACTAAGTTCTCAACCGAATCGGCGGCTTTGGTTGCAGTGAGTCCATTGGCTGCTGCTGATATGTTGCTGGTGGCGTGGCGTAATTTCACCATGATAGACAAGCTTGCTGATGTGTATGGTATCGAGCTTGGCTACTGGTCTCGTATTAAGCTATTTAAACTGGTGTTAATCAACATGGCTGCTGCAGGAGCCAGTGAACTCGCGATTGATGCGAGCATGGATCTCGTCTCGATGGACCTTGCAGGCAAAGTCTCAGCTCGAGCAGGGCAGGGGCTAGGTGTCGGTATCCTTACGGCGAGACTGGGCTTAAAAGCCATGACATTACTGCGTCCTATGCCTTGGCATAACGAACGAAAAGTAAAACTGGCAGACCTCCGCAAAGCCGTCCTTTCAGAAATAAAGCGTATTACTCTCAAATAAAGCATTGAAAGGTCAATAGTTTGAGAAGAAGAGTAAACATATGTTTACTCTTCTTCTTGACTGAACTCAGAGCTTAATCCACACTACTGTCAACTTATCCTGACACCTATAATAGGACTATTTGTGCGTCTTGAAGTATTGTGTGAAGACAGACTCGGCTTAACGCGTGAGTTGCTCGATATCTTGGCCTCAAAAAGCATTGATTTAAGAGGAATCGAAATTGATGTTAAAGGCATTATCTACCTAAACTGCCCTGATATCGATTTTGATGCTTTTAGTGAGCTTATGGCTGAAATTCGCCGAATTTCAGGTGTGAAGGATGTACGTAAAATCCAATTTATGCCAAGCGAAAGGCATAACACAGAGCTGATTGCTCTGCTGGCAAACCTGCCTGACCCTGTGATTGCGATTGACCTTAAAGGCTCAGTCGACATGGCTAACCACGCTGCACTGAACCTCTTCAACAAGCAAGAAGACGAAGTCATCGGTGAACCGTTAGCGACGTTCGTTCCTAGCTTTAACTTTGTTCGTTGGATTGAAGGCGATGTAACGCGCCATCGTGAAGTTGTCGTGTTGGATGGTTTAGATTTCTCGATTGAAATCCTACCAATTTACCTTGGTGGTGATGTCAACGAAGCGGTACTGGCAAGTGCAGTAATGACGATTCGTTCTTGTAATCAAGAGATGAACTCGCCAGATTCAATTCCAGAACAGAACAACCTAGGTTTCGAACACTTTGTTGGTGTCTCTAATCGCCATAAAGCTTTGATCAGTCAAGCTAAGAAATTGGCTATGCTGGATCAGCCTCTATTAATTGAAGGCGATACGGGTACGGGTAAAGAGATGCTAGCAAAAGCGTGTCATAACCGTTCAAATCGTTCTTCTTTCCCATTCTTGATTCTAAGCTGTGCATCAATGCCTGATGACGTAGCGGAAACCGAATTGTTTGGTCATGCACCGGGTTCGTTTAACCATGAACAAGGGCATAAAGGCATTTTCGAGCAAGCGAATGGCGGCACGGTATTTTTAGATGAAATTGGCGAAATGAGCCCACATCTACAAATCAAACTGCTGCGTTTCCTACAAGATGGTTCATTCCGTCGTGTGGGTGAAGAAGAAGAGATGCACGCGGATGTTCGTATTATTGCATCAACGCGCCATCGTCTTTCTGAATTAGCAGACTCCGGCTCGTTCCGTGAAGACTTGTTCTACCGCTTGAATGTACTGACTCTGTCTATCCCTGCATTGCGTGAACGCTCAAACGACGTAGCGCCGCTGTTGGAACTGTTCGTTGCAAAGTACGCGCAGCAATTAGGTATGTTAAAACCAAAACTGACTCAAGAACTAATCGACCAGCTTGGTAATTACCAATGGCCGGGCAACATTCGTCAGTTAGACAACATGGTTCTACGCGCATTAACAGAGTTGGATTCAGACACGCTAACGGTTGAGCAATTCCACTTGCCAAAGCTTGAAACCATGACAGCAGGAATGGCGAACTTAAGCTTAGATGGTTCTCTGGATGAGATCATGAAAGACTATGAATCTCAGATTCTAGAGAAGCTTTATCAGTCTTTCCCATCAAGCCGTAAGCTTGCAAAGCGTTTGAATGTATCTCACACCTCAATTGCGAATAAGCTTCGTGATTACGGTATCAGAAAGAACTGATCGAATAAGAACAAGATTATGGAAGATTTGAGTACACCAGAGCGCATTTATAAGCATGATGGTAATCTGATTCTACGCACGGCTGAAATTGATGACGCTGGCATGATCAGCGAGTACTTTCAGGTTAACAGAGAGTACCTGAAACCTTGGGAACCGATTCGCGAAGATGCGTTCTTTGATAGAGCGAGTTGGGCGCAGCGACTGATCAAGTTAAACGAGCTTCATAAAATGGGGCTAGGCTATTACTGTTTACTGATTAACGCTGACTCTAATGAAATGTTAGGCACCATATCGTTCAGTAATTTGTCTCGTTTTCCGTTCTACGCTTGTAATGTCGGTTACTCATTGGCTCAAAGTGCACAGGGGCACGGTTACATGCGCAGGGGCTTGAGCATGGCGAAGGACTACATGTTTGATGTGCAGAACATGCACCGCTTAATGGCGGGCTACATGCCTCACAACGAACGCAGTGCGGGTGTATTAGAACATCTTGGTTTTGTTCGAGAAGGCTTTGCCAAAGACTACCTACAGATTAACGGTAAATGGGAAGACCATGTGCTGACCGCGTTGGTTAACCCAAACTGGGAAGACAGACGCACGGTTTAAATAAATAGTATTTAAGCGCACAAGCTAACAACGAATTTAAAGGCAGCGAATATCAAGCGATCTCTAATCGCCGCTGTATCAAAAAGAACAGATAGGCATGGTAATCCATCAGCCTGAGAAGATATTTGAGGAATTTTGATGTCATACACAACTTTGGACGAATACCAAAGAAAATGGATTTTCACCCACCAGTCAATGCCGCTTCCAGCAGAGGACTTGGAAAAGATTAAGCCAATGACACAGGCAAGAGCATCTCAGTTCTGGAAAGAGAACGTGAGCCCTCAAAGCCCAGACGCAGAACGACTAAGCTCGCAAGACTGGCCAAGCAAAGCATCGAACTGGAATGAAGAGATCAGCTGGATGGCGCATTGGGAAGCGGATGAGCCTGATATGCCAGAAGAGATTCTTAATTTTATCGATTGGCAAGATGACGTAACTGTTTATTTTTGTTACGAAAAATATAATGTTCTTGAAACAAAGTGGGCGATTTTCAAGAAGCATTGGAAGAACTTTTTGTTCTACGATGACGGTCCAATTCTACTCGGTCGTCGTCGTTCAGAAGCACTTTGGTTTGCTACAAATGGCACGGTGAAAATCGGTAACCGAGCTTAAGCTTTAGAACGTATGTATAGCTGTATAAAAGCGAGCCTAGTGCTCGCTTTTTTTGTGTCGGTGGATCTTTGAAGATCGTTGCGAAACACCCACTGTTTGAACCTGAAAATTGAATCGAATTCCTACTCGTTTAAAAACGGAAATTCACGAAATTGAGATCGCTATCTCATTGGCTTAGTTGAAGTTTTATGGTGTTGGGCTATCTTTATAGTACTGCCTTAGTGGAGGTGAAGTATTATGATTTGGGATACTCTCGAACGTGTAAATAAACTTCGCAAGGAAGCAATGGAGGATCCGGATTTTCTGGATTCGGCAAGAATGCATGAGCAATGGCTTTTAAGCGAAACTCATAATCAATCTAAGAATGGAGAGAAAGAGAAGAAACCGAAAAAGTTATCAGACATCTATGAAAACACCGAATTTCCAATTAACCCAACCGGAACGAAACATTAATAATGATTAACTGCAACACGGCTAAGGCTCTTAACCAAAAAGCTATAAGTCGATTAAACATACCAGCCTTAAGCCACCCATAAAAAAGCCACTTTCAACGAACCGAAAGTGGCTTTTTCTTTTCTCGTTAGCTTCTTTACTCGTTAACAACTAAAGCTAATCGTTTTAAATGCTAGCTATTGATCAGGCTTAAGCCGCTTGGTAATGCATCACCAAACACGCGCTTAGACTCGCTCTCTGAAAGCTCAGTAACTTCACTTACTAGCGTTAGCCAAGACTCTGGCACCTTGCTTTGCTTTAACTTTTCAAGAACTTGAGCACGGTAGTCATCAGAGATATCGAACTGACGGTCGCCGGTCTTACGACAAATCATCACAGCCGCGAAGGCAATCATCTGCTCTTTCTGCCAATTCTGGTCAAGCAGCTTTGGTAACCACTGTTCAGCTTGCTCTCTAGGAATCACGCTGTGTTGGCTACCATACAAAGGTGTTCTTGATGCTAATCGACCTAGCGCCCACCAGTGCGCTTGCTCAAATTGGTTATGATTAATCGCTTTGCTTAAGAACCAACTTGCCAGCAGTACCTTGTCTTCAACTTCTAGTTGCTCAAGCGATGCGGCTAATCGCACCATGGCTTCGTAACCATTGTCTTGTGCATCTTTGGCCGTTTTAGGGTTTTTCATTGCGCCTGGGTGAAGGTACTTAGCGATGTCTGCTAAGATACTCTCTTGCTGCTCTTGATTCAGGCCACCCGCAACTCGACGCCAGAATACCCACCAATCTGTCCAACCTTGATGGTTCTGGAATTGGATGTTTTGTTGGTAGAGCCCCCAAATTTGTTCAATACGCCATGAGTCGGTTGGATCACCAAAGCCAGGTCGCATAGAGTAACCCGCCAAACGGAGCCAGTTCTTCTCATGAGCTTCAGAGCGACGACGGCGCTTACGACCTAATGAGAACGAATCAAACAGGTGACGGAGAGTCGTAAAGTCCCACTCTTCGCGCTTGCCAAGTCGTTTCTCAAGATCTTTGGCCAGCGTTTTGATCTCTTTAGACTCAGCACTTTTCTTGTTGCCGCTGTACAGACGAGAAATCAACTCCTTACACTCATCCAATCTTGGATGAAGTTTAGAGTTGTCGGATTCATCGCCTTGCTTGTTTCTGACTTCGAACTCAAGCAACCAACGCTTGGTGTCATCTTCTGTACTCACACACTCCATTTTCAATGTGCCGACTTCGGTTAATTGACAAGCGAGCAATACTTCAACGCGCTCCTTTTGGTTAGCTTTAAGCTCTGCAGTACCAGACCCTTCCAGCGTAGAAATATAAGGTGGAAGAGGGGAGAACAAGTCAGCATCGACATTGATCATCACACCATTTTGAATGGCGGTGTCATGAGCAATTTGATCGTGCGTTGAAGTCAGTAGATTGAAACGTACCGGCTCACCCAAAGTCAGTGAGAAACGACGGCTGTTCAAACGTATTTCTTGGCCTTCTTCAGTCCCTTTGGCAAGCAGACAAAGCGCTTTACCCATTTTGTTCTTTTCTTGTAGATGTAAGAAGTAAGAACGAGCCGCACCGCCACCGATTTTCAGTTGCGCGCCACGACGTGCTTTACCAAAGGCAACTGCGCCTAGCGCGACAGACCAGTCTGGGTGAGGGTTATCTAATACTGTGATTGGAGCGCCGTTCCAGTTACCTAGTAGCTGAGTAATACGCTCTGTGACAAGTTCACTGTTGAACACACCGCCGTTAAGCAGCACACCAACAGGGATAGCAGGCTTAGTGTCATCGAACTCAATCGAGTCTGAGTTTTCCAGCGCAGCTTTTGACACTTGTTGATGTGTCGTTAGGAACTCTGCAACATGTTTGCTGACCGCAGGATCGGCAACGTAAGGCAGGCCGAATTCAACCACGGCACTGCGGCGTTTGTCTGGTGTTTCAGTAAACTCAGAAAGCGGGAAGAAACCTTCCAATGCGATTTGATGAACTTCTTGTTTGGTTAAACCAATACTCTTGGTACCGCCAAGTAGCTTTGAACCGCTGCCCAGCATGGTGATTTTCACATCATCGGGTGCATTGGCAGAAAGCAGGCTCTCTTTTGCGGCGCGAGTTTGCTGAATCAGTTTGGTTAGGCTAGAGGCATTCAGCTTTTTGTTTTGATTGAAGCGTTGCTCTGCAAGGTGAGCGAGGGCTAAATCTAGGTTATCACCACCGAGCATTAAGTGTTCGCCAACACCGATACGGTCGAGTGCTAGCTCGTTGTGGCCTTGCATGTCCGAATTGCTATTAGCATCGAATTTGGCTTCAATTAAGCTCAAGTCGGTAGTACCACCGCCGACATCACACACTAAGATCAATGGGATCTGTTGAAGCTCTTTCGCAGCAGTTTGTTGGTGGCGTGCATACCAGTCATAACAAACGGCTTGCGGCTCTTCGAGTAACAGAATCTTACCTAAGCCTGCGAGTTCTGCGGCTTCAAGTGTCAGCTTACGTGCTGTCTCATCGAATGAAGCCGGAACCGTCACTACAACATCTTGGTCTTCAAGTTTGTTGCTTGGGTTGCGGTAGTTCCATGCTTGGCGAATGTGATTCAGGTAGCTTGCACTTGCGACAACTGGCGAGACTTTATCAACATCAGCTGCGCCTGCCCAAGGCAGAATGTCGGAGTTACGATCCACCGCTTGGTGTGATAACCAGCTCTTGGCACTCGATACTTGGCGACCTTCAACCTTAGCACCCAATTCACGGGCCCATTCTCCAACGATAACGTTTTTTATATCGCCTTCAACTGGGCTTGGTTCCCACGGCATAGTCAGGTCAGAAGGGGAGATTTGACCTTGTGCTGGGTGGTAACGAAATGATGGTAGTAGAGGCTTGCGAACCACTTCACCGGGGCCGATGAGTTGGTCAATATCGAAAAGAGAAACGGGAGCATGTTGTAGGTCGTCGTTGATTTCACAGTAAGCGACAACCGTATTCGTTGTGCCTAAGTCAATGCCGACTAAAAAACGAGGAGTTGCCATACAAAACCTTATTCTTCCAGAGTGATGACCAGTTTTTTGATAGCTTTGGTCTTATTGTTGTTATTCGTAAACGCCATTCCTGAAAAACAGGTAGGACTAGGTTGAGAACTGCATTGATAAAGTAACGGCACCCGCTAAGGTGCCGTTGATTCATTATGCTTGTTCGTTTGAGTCGCTATTCGTATCTTCACGAACGTCAAACTCAACATGCCATTTCTGACCATTATCAGTAGCAATCGCTTCTAGGTATAAGGTACCTAGCTCAGTAACGCGAGAAGCCAGAGTAACTGGAACCACTTCACCTTCGCGACGGCCTTCTGAAACCGGCAGTGTCACTTGAATTTCAGGAAGTTCGTCTAGTTCTTCAGGCGCCCAGTGATCAAGGTGAGTACCTGCTTGATCTTCACGGCGTGTCGTTGAACCGAAGAATTGGAAGTGAACCGGCTGGCCAATCACTAGGCCGAACTCTTGGCTAGGTACTTGAACGCTTGAACCTTCTTCCATACCAAATGGTGCAACACACAGTGCTTCCATTGGAGGAGCCATACCTGGGATTGCTGGCATCGCGCTTTCAATTCCTACGTAGTAAGAAGAAGCGATACCGCCACGGATACGAACGCCTTGGCCACGACGAACTGCGCCGTAGTAAGAAGCACCGCTTGCAACCGCTAGGTCTAGGTCTAAACCTGAAAGCTGTTTAGCGAACTCTTCGTCAGCATTGATCAGCCATTCGTTGATCGTGTCTGAAAGACGATCAGCAAGTAGGTTTGATTTTAGAACACCACCATTGAACAGGATTGCTGTTGGCTTGATGAAGTCTGCCGCTGGCGCTTCTGACCCTTGCGCTTGTGTACCGGGCATACCGGGCATGTTTGCAAACGGGTTGAAATCTTGCTGAGCCGTTTCGCTATTTCCAGAAAGCGCGTTTGCTTGCTTAGAAAGGAATGCGGCAATGTGACGAGTAATCCCTGCGTCTTGAGCGTAAGGCAGACCCATCTGAGTCAGTGCGCCACGCGTCTTTTGTACTGGGTGCTCTGTCACAGCAACTTTCGGGAAGAAGCCATCAACCAATGTTTGTTGTACTTCTTGCTGAGTCAGTTCTGTTTTCAGTGTTGCGCCAAGTAGCTTAGAACCACGGCTTGGTACTACGATTGGCACGGATTGCAGTTCAGCATCGTTTAGCAGCGCTTCTTTCGCATCACGACATGCGTGAGTCATGGCTTGAACCTGCCAAGGAGCCAGCTCTTTGCCTTCTTGCGCCAGTTTCATTTTCAGGCGGTAAGCTAATGCTAAGTCCATGTTGTCGCCGCCAAGTAGGATGTGTTCACCTACAGCGATACGATTCAGGCTTAAGTTACCGTCGTCTTGTGTTACTTCAACTAGCGAAAGGTCGGTTGTACCACCACCAATATCGACAACAAGAACGATGTCACCAACGTTTACTTCATCACGCCATGTGTCGTTGCTGTTATCAATCCAGCTGTAAAGAGCAGCTTGTGGCTCTTCAAGAAGCGTTAGGTGAGTGAAACCAACATTACGTGCAGCTTCTGCTGTTAGGTCACGAGCCGCAGGATCAAACGAAGCAGGAACCGTGATTGTTACGTCTTGGTCTGCCAGTTTGTGTTCTGGGTTAGCGTGGTTCCATGCGTCTTTAAGGTGCTCAAGGTACAGTTCAGTTGTCTTAAGCGGAGATACTTTTTCTACTTCTTCAGGGCTGCCTGCAGGAAGGAAAGCATCGCGACGGTTTACACCACCGTGGCATAGCCAAGATTTTGCACTTGCTACCAAACGGATAGGGGTTTTTGAACCAAGGTTACGAGCAATTGCACCCACTAGCGCTTTCGGCTCTGAAGACCAAGGAAGAACGCGAGAGCCCGCATTCATTTCATGTTCGTGCGGCTGGTATAGGAACGAGCCAAGTTGGCTGCGAGTTTCTACTGTACCAGGAGCCGTAAGCTGAGGGATTGGCATCACCTCAACGCGTGCATCTTCATTGGTTGTATCGATGAAAGACAAAACGCAATGTGTGGTACCTAAATCGATACCAACACTGAACTTAGGTGCCTGATGGTGCTCTTGAGAAGATAGTACTTGTGAATGCTCTTGAGCTGAATGACTTTGGTGTTCCATTATAGCTCCACCTCTGCCGGTGCAATTACAGATGCATCGTAGTTTTCAGCAAGCTTAGGCAGATTCATGTCAGTTGCTTTCCAACCTTTGTGAACCAGTGTGCCGTTGAATGGCGCATTGCCTGTTACGTTACCTGTTAGGCGAATTTCTTGAGGGTTGAAACCTTCAGCGATAGTGATACGTGTTTCTTCATCTTCGCTGCGGATATGAGAAAGCGTTACGTAGTCTGCTAATACTTTTTGACCGCCAGTGTGAATAACACGAGCTGCTGCGCCAACTTCTTCATCAGAGAATGACGTTAGGTCTTCTTTTAGGAAGTCAATTAAACGCGCTTCTTGCTGCATGATAGACAGTAGCTGCATCGCTGAATCAGTTGGGGCTGTTGCCAGCTTAGATTCAACTTCTACTACTTTTTCGATAATACGTTCAACTTCAACAACTTTCTCTACTTCGACAATTTTTTCAACTGGCTTTTCAACTTCAACGATCTTCTCTACTGGTTTTTCTACGACTTTCTCAACCACTTTGGTTTTACGAGAAACGGCAATTAGCAGTAGTAAAACGCTTGATGCAGTTAGGCCTGCGTGAAGCATATCAAACGTTTGTGGGATTAGGTTCAAATCAACGATCATAGTGATTTCTCTTTAAAATTGATTTAACGGTATATTCGTCGGTTCAAAGGAATATACAGGTTGGAAAGAAACTCAGTGGCGTGAAGCCGAATTGGTCACTTTCAAGCTATAAATATGGGTGGATACTAGCATATTCAAGGCTTAAGAGTGGTATTTAATGCTTTCAATCAAGTGGGTTTTTAGTGTGTTAGCTTGAAATTTAGTCGAGATTTGCCTGAATATTGGCCTCTGATGTGAGGGGCAGGTAAACAATGCCTGTTTTATGTTAGTTTTTAGACCAAACATAAATGGAGCATGATTCCCTTCCGTTATATACTTTTAACTCATTAGAGCCTATTTGGAAGCCACATGCCCCACACAACCGACCCATTAACAGGGTTGAAGAGACGAACTCTCCCATTGGTCGTATTTTCGGTCAGTTTTTTGATTACTGTGTTGTGTTTTATATTAGTCGCACTCAACCAAAACCGCGCGTTAAATATGAATCTGGATAGCTTTGCTACTCACCAGACATTGAGCTTGGAAGCGTTTATCGCTAATGATGTGGCTTATATTGGTTCCGGTGCTAATTTTTTCTATTCTAACGACCCTGAAAACTGGGATAAATTTGATCGTTTTGCCCAGCAAACCATTAATGACTCAAAAAGCTTAATCGGCTTGCAGTGGATGCAAAAAGTGCCGGCAGACGAGATTGCCGAGCATACCGATAAGATGAAAGCAAAATACCCGTCTTACGAGCTGTATACAATCCCAAAACATGAAGCCAAAACCTATGGTTACGTCTTAGGTGGTGAACCCATCTTTGTAGCTAGCGATATGTATCCCAATACCGAAGCAAACAACAGTGTTCTTGGTTTTTACTCTTCTCGCGAGCGATTCAAGCTGGTTTTAGACAATATTAAACACACGCGCCAAGCGAATATCTCGGACAAAGTACGCCTTATTCAAGATGGTCTAACTCAAGATACGCCTAAGACAGGCATGCTGGTTTATCACCCTGTGTTTGAAGGCGAAAGTGATAACCTACTTGGTGTTGTGATTGGCGTGGTTCGCACAACTTACTACTTTGAGAACCTGCTGGCATCAGCTGTCGGTGATATGGACGTGTACATTCGCGTTACGGATACCGGGTTTGAAGCTGAAGACTCCCCAATTCTATTTGAAACTCAAGGTTATGAGGGAGTAACAGGGCACCATATAACTAAGACAATCGAGTTGACCAACCGGAATTGGAAGATCGATTACAAGATAGATTCCTGCATCTCTTTTTATGGCTACCTAGTACTAACTGGAATTGCCTTAGTCGGAACAACCATCTCACTGTTGTTAGCGTACATCGTGAATATGCAGATCAGAGAAAAAGAGCGCCTGTACCGCATGCTAGACAAAAGAACGGAAGAGCTCCGATTCCTTGCGAACCACGATAGCTTAACTGAAATCTATAACCGACGAGCTTTCAATAAGATGTTTGATAGGGCGGTTAAGCGAAGTGAGTCATTTAGCTTGATTGGGTTTGATGTCGATAAGTTTAAAAGCATCAATGACAAGTTTGGTCACCCTGCTGGCGATGCTTTGCTTGTGCATGTCATCAAGTTGATTTCGGTAAACCTGAAAGAAGGGGATAACCTTTTCCGTTTGGGCGGAGATGAATTCTGTATTATTTCGAGCATCTCAAATCATGAAGCGCTAGACCGCTACTTACAATGCATTCTAAATACAGTAAGCCACTCTCATTGTGAGCATAAAGGGCAACAGCTAAGCTGCACATTGAGTATTGGTGCCGCGATTCATACCAGTGAAGACACAGAAGAATTGCTGCAAAAAACAGACAGTATGCTTTATCAAAGTAAGTCAAATGGCCGAAATCGAGTGACAATTGCAGGCTAAATGAGCACTTGATACAACTAGGGTCGAGTTCTGTATTGGGCTCATGTACAATTTCACGAAATTTTTGACGAGAGAATTAGGCGACGTATGAATCACAATCGAGTGGTGTGTTTCGATTTGGAAATGTGCTGTTGGAGCGAAGACGGTGTGGGAACAACAGGGGAGATCATTGAAGTTGGTCTTGCTGAGATTGATCTGGCATCCGGAACTATCGTGAAACGAGCGCAATACTACGTTAAGCCAGAGAAAGACGAAGTCTCTCTATTCTGTGCCGAGTTAACGGGCATTACACCTCGTAAAATCGAAAAGCAGGGTCGCCCATTAGAGTCTGTTATCAAGTCGATGATTAAGAACTTCGGTGGTCCCAAAAAAATCTATGCAGCGTGGGGGCGTGACGACCTTATCTTACACAAAGAGTGTATTGAAAAAGGCATCGAACCGCCGTTCAGCGAGTTCTTGAATATCGCAACGCTTTATCGAGTTCAGAATCGATTGAAAGACAAACGCATTGGTCACCGCGCCGCTCAAGAAGCGAAAAATATTGAGTGGGAAGGTCGTCAACACTCGGGTTATGTTGATGCTTATAACTTGGCAAAGCTTGTGCTGACGATGCTTTAGTACCTGTCTTTTATATTGCAGGTTGAACTTCGATCAAGTAGAACATCTGAAGAATAAGCGACAAAAACCTCTATTTATCCGTTGGGTAAATAGAGGTTTTCTATTTATTACTATAAGGTTAGTTGTTCTTTACTTAAATTGTAACTACCACACTTTATTGAGTTCAGGGGATGAGAACCAGTTGTTGTGTTGCTCGCCTCCAGATTGCGCCCAGTTCACGATGTTAGGGTAAGCAGCACACGCATCTTTTCGCTCTAAAGGGTGGGACCAAGATGCAGGTATGTCTAACGCCCAAGGTAAACCGTTACTTGTCTGGTAGTACTCATTGTTATCAACACTTGAATCATCATCACCTTGACCGAACACGCTCGTATTGGCGAGGTCTGTGTGTGGATAGTTCATTAAATGGACTTCTTTATCGCGATTGTTTGCTTTGAATATGAAAGGGTTAAAGCTTTTGCCCGCGAGACTTTCAATCGAACCATCAATGACCAGCGACACACTGTATTCAACGAGATCTCTATTGTCTCCGGATTCAGTATTGTAGAACTCATACCCTGTCGTGTTGGGTAGCATTTCATTAATGCTTTCAATGACCACAAAAACTAACTCTCCAGAGTGTCCATTTTCGGGTGTTAAATTCTCAGTCGAACCATCATAGGTTTTTGTCAATGTGCCTATATTGGATGCCTCTAACCCTGATAATGAAATGGCAAAACTGTTATCTTGCGCAGCTCCTCTAGCAATAGCTTGACCATAGTAGTCGAAGCGTGTGATCTGATTGTTCGCATCAGTGTAAGTACCATAAGCGTAGTGTGTAACGAAGTCATTTAGGTCATAGTCGCCTTCATAAGGCCATAGGTCTTCAAACCCCAAAGTATACCAACCAGAAGTTGGCGTTCGGCTGTAAAACGCGATAGTTGGATCGCTCGGCGCATAATCATGTATATCTGCAATGCCATCTCCATCCGTATCACCGATTTCCGGCCATTCTATTTCTGCAATATCACTGATTAACCCATTTGAGTCGATAGCGGTAACTTGAACCTTCCACAGCTCACCAGCAACAGTTTGGCTAGCGGGCAACGTTGCGTCACTATTGTTGTTTTTACCAACAAATTCATCATCAACATAGAAGCCTTGCCCAACATCGACAAACCAGCGGTAGCTGTAGGTGACAGAATCTGAATCTGGGTCGCTGGGCGTTGGACCTGTAACGCTAACAACAAGATCATGAGTAGCGCCTAGCCCCGTGCTTCTTTCTAAGGTCGGTGTATACGGCGGGTTGTTAGCTATTTCCGTGTAGGTAACGCTGATTAGGCTATAGGAGAGGGTGGTATACCAGCCATCTTTGTTGACATCAATATCTAGGTCGACGTCGACAAGCCCGTCATCAAGGGAAGAGCTAGGCAAATCAAACACCGTCGTTGACCAGTTTTCATTCGTCCCTTGCAAAAAGCCTGGCGTTAGCATTGCTCCGTCGACCGATACACTATCATACTCACCGCTTTCTCCGTGGTGAGCTTCTGAATCGACATCATAAGCGTAAATGGTGAGGGTTGCTGCGGTGATCTGAGAACCACTAGGCACAGCAATATCGTGCTGCCATGAGTAATCTTGATTGTGACGACTGTACTTGCCAAACCCATATTTGTTGTTATTCGGAGCACTGTAGTGTGGAGATGTACTATTGTCGTCGATCTTTTGAGTGACGGTAATCGAGCCGTCGCCATTTATAGTAGAAGAGTTTTCGGAAGCGGCAGAAAAAACGAGTTGAGAAAAAGAGCTGACCGAGAATGTACCAACTAAGATGAGTGACTTTGTTATATTATTCATATCTCTACCCTTAATCTTCATCCAAATAGATGTCACATGAAATCAACAGATTTGATGAAAGTTCATCTAAATCGTATGTTGACGTGCATTCTAAGTCTCTAACAAGGGCAATTATTGTGATGCTTTGCCAATGACTCGGGATTGAGAACTTATTGGAAAGTTGACCGTCCTTGTTTGAGATGCCTGTGTAGAAAGGGCTAGAGTCAGTCAATGAGTTCGAAGTACTAAATAGTTTGATAATGTGAGAGCCGCGAATGTTTTGTGGTTCGCCGTTGGTCGTGGAAAAACTACTAACGACATCAATCGCCATTTCAAGAGTTTCGACACCACTCCAATCAAAGTTACCCGGCACCACTATATCGCTGAATGAATCAACTGTAGCTATAGGTTCACTTACCGTTGCAATTTCCGGTTCTGGTTCCTCACTTGATGAAGAGCTCCCACCACTGGTGCTGCCTCCGCCGCCACCTCCGCCGCCACAACCAGTTATCACAGCACTTAATGACATCGTTAATATCAAAGGAGTTAATGCTTTCATTTTTAATATCCTTATTTAATGAGTTGCATATTGAGTTAGCAAGTCACGTGCCATGTTTAAATGACTGATTTAACTTGTTTTTTTTGGGATGCTAGATGTGTCTAGTCAGAAAGCTACCTCATTTTTAAAAAGAGAATCAATTTGACCGAATAGCACCATATAGCGAAAGGGTTAGGCAAGGGAGCTGCCCATTTTGAGAATTGGCCTCGAAAATTACTTTAAATGTCGGGTAGTTAGCTCTGGGACTGACTTGAATTGCGTCTTATGTGTCGAAAGGTAGAGAATGGTTATCCAAAAAACCTAATTTCAGCGAGTGGCTTATCAATAGTGAATGGCTACATCGCTTATTTAATGAGTGAATAATATTGGTTTGAAATTTAGCTTTTTAATTAATATTAAATCGCAGGTTGCAGCCTTGATTGGGTAGGGCTAGATGATAGCGTTAGCTCACCCAAAACAAGGAGAATAGGATGAAGCACATTATTAAGTATGGATTGGCACTGGGGACGCTAAGCGTCAGTGCGCTAGTTTCGGCAACCCCCGTTGTATTGATAAACACTTTTTCAGTCGAGCCAGCCCATGAATCCGCAACGTTAGCGTATTGGGAAAGCGCAAGAGACGTATTAGAGCAGCAACCTGGGTACTTATCGACCAAGTTACACCGTTCTTTAAGCTCGGACGCAACTTACCGCTTCATCAATGTCGCTGAATGGGAAAGTAAGAAGCAATTCCATGATGCGATACAGGCGATGAGAAAAGAGTTACCACCTTTAAAAATCGAAGGGGTTTCTGCTGACCCTAACTTGTATGAAATTGTTCGCGACTAATTAGGAAACCACATAATGAAAACAACGCTAGGAACCTTTTTAGCTATTTTTAGCTTTCTATTTTCAGCCCTTCTATTTTCTAGTTATAGCCATGCTGCGGCATACGGTGTTTCAGTAGCTTGGAAAACCGATGACGCTCAAGCGGTATTTGAGGCAATGCCGCATCAGAAAAAAGCATTTGCTAACTTAATTGATGCGGGCTTAGTCCACGACATGTTCGTATCTGAAAGCTTTATCGGAGATAAGAAATTTCCGATCATCAAGTTTGTGATTGAAGCGGATAGCGAACAGCACGTTCGAGAGTTGATTGGTAACTTACCATTCCAATTTAAAGATCTTGTAGAGGTGACTGAAATTAGAGACATCGGTAATAAGTGGTTAAACACTGAAGTCGCTTTCAAAAACTACGCAGTTGAACTCGCTTGGAAAGAGCCAGAGAATCAATTCATTGTCGACGAGATTATTAGCCAAGATTTACAAATGGTTGTCGATTGGAGCGCTCAAGGCGTGATTACTTCTGCTTATTTAAAACATCAAGAAATAGCACAAGAGAAACCAAACCAAAAAGCGATGATTAGGCCAATCTACTCAATGGCAATATTGGCTAAAAACGAAGCACAAGCACGCGAAGTTGCCAATCAGTTGAATGCGGTAAAGCTAGGCTTTGCTGAAGTCATGGTCAGTGAACTGGGCTTTAAACTAGATCTATAGAAAATAAGAATTATAAAAAATGAGAGACGTAGAAACGAGCGTTATAGATATCATTCGATGTAACTTCGTTTCCATAGGCCTGGTTAGTTGAACTAAGAGTTAGGCCTCGTACTAAGGTGAGTGAGTCTGCATGACTGACTCACCTTATCGTTGTTTTTCTTGTTACTTGCTGAACTTATATTTGGCTTAATTATTGGCTAAACTTATCACCATTCTTTTCTATGTATGGTTTGGCATTAGCTCGACCAAACCAACACTTTTTTGATGACCTTTTTATTTATGAACACCTCGCCGAAATGAACGCCAGTAGCCCTGAAAAAATCATCTTAGACGCTTCGGGTATCGAGTTGGTTAACAACACACTCATTGATTCGAACTTGGACGAGCGGGTGACTTTGTCTCCCTCAGAAGCCTTGATTCTTGAGTTCCTAGTGAAGAACACCCCCAAAGCAGTGGGTCGCGACTTTTTGCTTGAGCATTGTTGGCCGGGCAGGGTGGTGACAGGCAGTTCGCTTAATGTCGCGGTGAAGAATCTTCGTACAGCATTAAGTTCACTTAAGTGTGACTGCAAAATCCTAACGGTGCAAAAGGAAGGGTACAGCTTTAGCCGACCTCAACAGCTCGGTGGTTACCTATTAACACCCACTTCAGCTATTCAAGTTGAAGTGATTGACGAAACCTCTGCTTCAAAGAGCTCGAGTACTGAACGCGGCAACAATGAACATAAGCCTGTCTTAACGAAGCAACCGGACTCTTATAAACAACGTCAGGTGCAGTACTTTATCGCGCGTCATCGCTCTCGTATCGCAGGAATATTAGTCAGCGCGTTTCTTCTTATGCTGTTTTATCAATTTGCTTTTTTTATGGATAAGACCAGCTATCGCGGGATGGATGTTTATCACGACAGTTTGAATTTTGATCAAGAACTGTTAACCGAGCTGAATCGCGTGTCAGAACTCGGTGTTGATTCTCTTTACTTACATCGCATTGGCGTTGGATGTCAGAACATTCAAGCCGTTGCTTTGATAAACGGGCGTTGGAAAGAGATGAGCCATCAGTTTAAATCGCTCTCATGTGATGAAGACGATGAGCGAGGACAATCGATATGAATCGTAAGTTCTGGATGCCCATCTTATTAACGTTTTTTGTGATTCTAAATGTAGGTTTAATCTCTGGGATCGTAACCAAAAGTACCTATAAATTCTCAGCAGAGTATCCAATGGTAGGTTGGGAAAAAATCTCACTGCGATTGGAAAATGGTCGAGTTAAAATGCAGTACATTGGATACGACATCGATGGGAATGTTGTTCAAACCAAGCAGATGTTTGGTGTGTTCTTACGCTGGGGGAATCACTACTACCTTTACCAATTGGACCAAGACCAAGCCCAAGATGAACAGGTTTTCAATATCAAGCACTTATATATTCAACAAACACAAGGCAAGCGTAGCGTGTTGGTATCAAATCAGCGCGGCCTTTATGTGACTAAAAAGGGCACGCCGTTAGAGCTCAAAGGCATCATGCATGGCGATCGATTACGCTAATACAGAGGCTTAACGTGAGTAGAGAACGCTTGATTAGCTTTTACCGAGGACGTTCAACTTAGTCTTGATAAAGTCACTGTGGTCAACGTAGAGCAGTTCTGCTGTTTTACGGATCACAGAGTCTTCGATAGGGTCAATTTCCCCGTCGGCGTGCGCCACTTCCCACATCGCTTTGATTAAATCGATTCTCACTGGTTGAGAAAGATCTCTAAGTTGAGATGTAAAGTCATACAGCGATACTGATTGCTCTACTTTCGGCTCTGCTTGCGCTAGCAGCACCTTCGCTTGTTCTTCATCTAAATCCAGCAAGCGTTGAAGAAGCTGTAGCTTAGCGACTCTTTCTGATTCATTGATCTGATGGTCGGCTCCCGCGACTTCACACAACAAACTCGCGATGGCGATGTTAGGTGATGTGCCTTGGTTTTTGCTTAGGTCCTGGCCTTCAATCAATTGTTTAAACATTGATGTGAGAGAATTGAACATAACGAGCTCCAGTTAAAATTTGTATCGGGTTCCGTAACGCTGATAGCTAAAACTACAAGTATAACTATAACTATTGGGTCTACAGAGTGTGATCGCAAGCGTCTTTACTAAAAACTGACATTACGGATACGCGAGCGATAAGGAGCACTTCCTAGTCCGGTTTTGGAAAGCGGGTGACCTTGCCATCGCCACTGAGTGTCGTGATCGATTGCGGTTTCCCATCGGTATCTAGCCTCAATTCACCAATCGCACTGCGGTTTGAAAGGCGATAGAAGGTCTGATTGTCAGGGCTTCGCTTTTCGATCTTCAAGCGTTTACGCTTAGTGAAGTAGTTCAAAATTGAGCGAGGGCTGTACAACAGACGGTCCCATACATCGCAGAATTTAAGCAGCGGAGCAGGGAACTGGTTTTTAATGCCACTACAGGTAATCTGATAGATGTTCGGGCTGTTGCGACGATACCTAAGCTTGATGTCATAAGCAAAGGAGTAGTGAACATCGCCAGAAAGCACCACGAAGTTGGTCGGTGTTTTGGTATGGGTAAAGATGCTGATCAGCGTATTCGCACTGCCCGGGTGTGCCATCCAGTTTTCAGCGTCAATCACTAATGGCTTGCCGATTGTGGTCGCCATCTTTTGCAGTGTTTCAATAAACTTCACGCCAAACATCGGTGCAGCAGAAACGATCACCACTTTATCTTGATTCATTAACTGATGCTGAAACTCAATCAAGGCTTCCCAGTCCATTAAACCTGAAGGCTTATTCATGCGTGACTCTGAACGCCAACGGCGGGTTCGAGTATCTAACACAATGACTTTAGGTGAGGTATCTATTGTGTAATGCCACTCTTCAAAGCGATTCAGCATCTCAATGAAGGCTTGATGCTTGTCTGGCTCGATTTTGCCAACAGAGTGAGTAGTCGCAGGATTACCGGCTTCATTATGCGTTTGTTCAGTAATGCGCGGATGATCGACAAAAAGCTGTTTTGCTTGCTCGATGAACGCTTCGTCGAAGCTCTCAGGCTTGTTACCCCAACCCTGACACATCCAGTAGGCGGCAAGGCCATTACCAATCACTTGAGTGGCGAACTGATTTTGGTCGACGGCGTATTCCCAACCCACTGTAAGGTTCCAATCATCAGTAACATCGTGATCGTCGAAGATCATGTATGTTGGGATATGCGCGAACAGACGTTGTACTTGCGGTAAGCCAGCAATGAAATCATCGATGATGACGCTTTCATCACGCCACTGTTGCTGCTCTGCTGGCGTCAATTGTCGACCAGCCTGCATGAAATTGTTTTCGATTAATCGTTCGCGGTTAATGCATTGCCACAGTGTTGGAGACCAAACCAACAAGTACATCGCGATAAACTCAGACAGCGTGACCAAGTGGTTTTCACAATCGGTAGAACTAAAAATTGGCATGCCACGATTCGGAAAGAACTTATCGAGCATCGATTCTGAAGCGGTGTGGTGCGGTAAATAGTGATGACGCTGGTATAAGTGATATTCACTGTTATACAGAGCGTCACTGCTGTTGATTTGTTTAATCTGTGAGTCAGTCGGTAAGCTCTCACCAACAAGACCAAGCCGTTGAATCACTTGTTGAATAGCATCAAGCGTTGGGCCTGCCACATGATCGGCGTAGATCTGATCGCCGCTCATCATCAGCATATCGGGTCTTTCTGCAACGGTTTGCTCGGCAATCTTGTTATCGGCTGCGACTAGGCTGTCTTTGCTTGGATGATGCGGGTTACGGCAAGATCCATGAAGAATGTAATCAGCCGAGGTCGATATCTTAAACTCAACGTGAGATTTGCCATTGTAAACAAGGTGAGGGGCGAGCTCTTTTAGTGAACCTGAGTCTGTGTGAATGTCATACTCAAGAAGCGTATTAGTCGGAAACTGACCTTGTAAGCGGATGAGTGTCACCCACGCATGTGTGCCGACTTGAATCGAATCATGCTCTTCAAGCGAAGAGGTATAAAACGGTTGGTCTTGCTCTACGTTGGACTGGCCGATTTCTTCAACGAGATCTGTTTTGTTAACATACAGCTCAGCCCTGCCTATGAGAGGCGAGCTGGTGGCTAACCAAATTACCACTTCAGTCGCGGTGGTTTTTCTTAAAATGGGTCCGGCGAGTAACAGGGGAAGAGATGATGTCGTAGAGGGTTTCAATACGGTACCTAAAATCGTTAGTGGCTAGTCGTCGTGGTGTTCTATTAATTCGAGCTTATTCGTTTGAGGCTCACTCGTTTCAGACTCTGTTGTTTCAAGTATTTCGATAACTTCTGAACTAGAAAGTTCATGACCCATTAGAAATATTGCCAATAGAGCATCGGCTTTGGTCTTGGTATCGGAAGTGTCGTCTAACACCTGTTCCAGTTTTTCACGAATCATAGCAATCTCGTGTTCAACAAAACCACGGCCTTCTTCATCCCCTTGATTGTCTTCAGGGGCATTATCGAATTCAAGGAATAGCATGTCGCCGTCTAGGTTGGTATTCACCAAACGTTCGGGTAGCCACGCCTCGCCCATAACAATATCTGGATCGGAATATTTGGGTAAGTGATCTATAATATTTTGTAATTCGGAGACTTTCACAATACTTTCATTTAACCGAGAATATCCTACATTGTAACGGTCAATGCCGAGCAAACCTAAAAATAGTTAGCCATCACGGTTAATAAATGTCTATTCAGTAACACAATATTTATTACAAAGAGTAATTACATAAGAATGAAGCTCAAATATTTACCGACTCTCACTTCATCGGGTGCGATTCTACTTGGTAGCGCGTTCCTAAGCACTAATGTGTGGGCCGCTGAAGAGCAAGAGTGGGGCATTGCAGCAATGTTCCGTACTGCTAGTATCCCTTATGACACGTCAGGTGGTGATAAGACCGTCAGCTCGTTTGTCCCAATGTTGTTCTTTAAAAACGACTATGTGTTCATTGACGGTACTGAAATGGGGGCTTACCTCTACCAAACAGATGACGAAAAATGGTCTTTTAATGCTATTTCTCGCATGCGGTTTATTGATATCCCAGCATCTGAGCAGAACGCGATTGAGGGTGATACAGCTGACTTTGGTGGGCAACTTGCGTACCAGTTGGACGAGCAGTGGGCTGTTGAAACAGAAATCATGAGTGACAGTGAGTTTAACCTCCACGGTAACTTGCGTGCTAAAGCGAAGTATGAAACAGGCGATTGGGAGTTCTACCCAAGTGCGACACTGCGTTATAAAAGTGCTGACTTCAACAGTGAGTATTACTCTGCAGCGAGTGAAAGCATTGGGGCTGGTGTTGACTTAAATGTCGGTGTTGAAGCGCGTTACCATGTAGTTTCAAACTTATACTTATTGGGTTCAACCAGTGTCACTCGATTGGACGATAACGCTTACGATTCGTCGATTGTCGAAGATCGTTATCAAGGTGAACTGTACCTTGGCTTTGGTTTCTTTAACGATAAAGAGAAAGCGCCGAAACCTAAGTTGAGCAATGCGCCGTATTTACGTGTCGCACATGGCTGGGCAACACCGTCGAATATCGGCGACATCATGAAGTTCAACACAGAGAAAGACGAATACAACAACCAACTCACATCGTTCTTTTACGGTCACCCTTTAACGGATGAGATCTTTGGTTTCCCGTTGGATATCTATCTAACGCCGGGTATTGCGCATCACTGGAGTTCAGACGTTCAATCCAGTAGCACGGAATACATCATTGCAATTAAAGCGTACTACACCTTCAACTGGCCAACTCAGTGGCGATTCGGTGTCGCAGAGGGTATGTCTTACATAGATTCGATTACTTATATCGAAGGCTCTGAAATGGATCGTAAGGGCTACACGGCAAGCCACCTGTTAAACTACTTGGACTTCTCATTTGATGTGAACGTCGGTGACCTTATCGGTAAGAATGACCTCAACAATTTATGGTTTGGTTACTCATTACATCACCGCTCGGCGATCTTTGAAAATGCGTCCCAGTTTGGACGTATCAAAGGTGGCAGTAACTACAACACGGTTTACTTCCAATACGAGTTCTAAAGTATTACATCTACTAAAAATGCCGCTCCAAATAGAGCGGCATTTTTTTATCACTAAAGAAAAGAGCTAATCACGATTAGCCACTGATAATTAACTATTCGAAGCTACTTCAACTGAAACCTAATATATGAGTTCATTCTGATTATCTAATATTCTCTGTCTCCTTTTCGGATTTTACTACTATTTGATTATTTAACCTTCTTTCATTATTTGTTAACTTTTTTATATTATTTACAATGACTTATATTATATTTCCATCCTGGGTCTTTATGGTGTTCTAACTGTGTTTATTGTCTGTTAATCGATTGTTAATCGTCGTGCTGGTCACGTTAATTATTTAATTGCGTCTATATGATGAGCTCGAATTTATATAACAACAACGTCAGCTAGGAAGAATAATGAAAGCATATGTATTTGATGGAAAAGACAGCGCGAAATTGGAAGAACGTCCAATCCCTACAATTGAGAAGCAAAGCGATGTCGTCGTAAGAATCGAGAAAACCACAATTTGTGGTACGGATTTACATATATTAAGAAATAACGTTGCGACATTTAAGCCAGGCACAATCATGGGCCATGAAGGGGTTGGTATAGTCGAAGAATGCGGTGAGTTGGTGAGTAAGTTTAAGCCAGGCGATCGCGTGATCGTGTCATGTATTACTTCATGTGGTAGCTGCAAAATGTGTCAAGTGTCTAAATTTGGTCAATGTTTAGATGGTGGCTGGCTACTTGGTAATGAAATTGATGGCTGCCAAGCGGAATACGTTCGAGTTCCTTATGGCGATACAAGTCTGCACCTTGTTCCTGATGACATCGATACAGACTCTCTGGTTCTATTGAGCGATATTTTCCCAACGGGTTACGAAGTGGGTGTATTGGATGGTCAGGTTCAGCCGGGTTGCTCTGTTGCCGTTATTGGTTGTGGTCCCGTTGGCCTTGCAGCTCTGATGACCTCAAAGTTCTTCACTCCAAGCGAAATCTATGCAATTGATACTAACCCTCATCGACTGCAAGTGGCTAAAGAGCTAGGTGCAACTCATGCGATCGATAACTCAGATGGCAGCGCCGTGCAGCAAATTCTCGACATGACAGATGATGTGGGTGTTGATGTGGTGATTGAAGCTATTGGCATTCCTGCTGGGTGGGATATGTCTCAGAAGTTGGTGTGCCCAGGAGGCAACATTGCAGTGCTTGGTGTTCACGGTAAATCTGCAACGATTAACCTAGAAGACATGTGGAAACGAAACTTCACTATGACAGCTGGCATGGTTCATACCAACACAACACCAATGTTAATCAAGCAAATTAGAGCGGGTTATTTGGAACCTCAAAAACTGATTAGTCACCAGTTCAATTTAACAGAGTCAGAAGAAGCTTATTCGACCTTTATCCATGCTTCAGACCACAAGTCGTTGAAAGTCATCATTTCTAACGATTGTTCATAAACAGCGAATTGTTGAGGTTAGCTTGATTAGTAAACCATTTAAAATACTAGTGATAGGTTTAATCGTGAACCTATCGATCGGTATCCTATATGTATGGGGCGTTTTCAGTGAACCTTTGGCTGAGGCGCTAGGTGTTGATCCTAAGGACGTAGATGGGCCTTACCAGACTTCCGTGTTCGCATTTTCGGTAAGTCTGTTTTTGGCTGGGGTATGGCAAGACAAAATAGGGCCAAGGAAGGTCACAATACTTGGTGTGTTTCTTGTCGGGGCGGGGCTTTTAGCGTCCGGTTATGCCTCAACATTAGCGGAATTGCAGGTTACCTTCGGGTGTATGGTCGGTGCTGGGATGGGCTTTGCCTATGCCTGTATTGGCCCATGTACCATGAAGTGGTGGCCAGAGAACAGAAAGGGGCTGGTTAGTGGTTTAACCGCTGGTGGGTTTGCGATGGCGGCACTGTATTTAGCTCCGTTATCGACCGTTCTCATCGAACACTATGGCATCTTAGATACGTTCAAGATCCTCGGTGTCGGTCTACTCTTCATGATCCCGATGGCCTCTCTGCTGGTGAACCCACCCAAAGGATATGTTTCAGAAGTTCCCGGAGGAAAGGCTGCGGAATATGGATCAGACATAAACATCCAGTGGCTGGATATGCTTAAAACACCACAATTTTACCAGATATGGTTAATGTTCATGGTGTCATCAGCAGCAGGTATCATGCTCATCGGTTCCATTGGCAACGTCAGTAAATCAATAGGCTTAACCGCTGAAGAAATTGCGTTAGGTATCATTTTATTAGCGATTTTTAATACCGCAGGGCGAGTCATTGGCGGCGTTGTATTCGACAGGATAGGGCGCGTTCATACACTAGGCTTAATATTCATGTTGCAAGCGGTCAATATGGTGTTTTTTACAACCATTGAAACCACGATTCCTCTAATGATCGGGATCTCCGCAGGCGCCATGTCTTATGGTGCGTTATTCGGTGTTTTCCCTCCAGTAACAGCGGTGGATTATGGTTTGAAGACGTACGGAACCAACTTTGGAATACTCTATTCAGCATGGGGTGTGTCAGGGTTCTTCGGAGGAATACTCGCCTCGGTAGCGGGGACGGCTGAAAACACCTATTTGGCTTACGCTGCGCTATTGGTTTCAATTACTGTAATAAATTACTTAATGAAACCTGTTGATAAGTCTGTTTTATTAAAAGACGAAGTTAATCTGGAATACTAAACACGAGACAAGTGAAGCGCTTATTGTTTTCAGAGTCTCTACCAATAACGTGTTTCTACCTAATGTTGGCTTGGGCAATCTAAGTCAGCATTTTTTAATCGAATCACCAACTGCCTACCAATAATGAGCTTCAGTTTTAGTGTAACAATTGAACACGTTAGTTTGCATTACCCCTGTTTCAGCAGGCGCTTAGGCAGCTAATATTCCTTGCTTTGTGTTAACTCGTTCCTTTCCTTTATGCTACAATCGCGCGAGTTTATATAAGAGAAAGAATAGGACACGCTGTGACTTCGTCTCCGGAAAAAGCAGATAAAAATAACCATGTTGCGAATACCAACGCGACATCGGACTCTGCTGCTGATCAAGCTAATCAAAAAAAGCAAAACAACAAACAACAAGCACCTAAAGCTAGCGCATCTCAAAATAGCCCAGCCTCTCTTCGTAAGGCCTTAAATGAGTGCATGATGCGCGATCGCTTCCGTTTGAGTAAGCGAATTGCTGGTGCGAGTAAAATTAAGAACGAACAAGCTAAGCACGCTGTCTTTGATGAGATTGCGTTAGACATTGCTAAGTCAATGATGACGGCAACTCAGCGTGCTGCGCAAAAACCAACGATTGAATACCCAGAAATTCTCCCTGTTAGCCAAAAACGCGACGACATCGCGAAAGCCATTGCTGAAAACCAAGTGGTTATCGTGGCGGGTGAAACGGGTTCGGGTAAAACCACTCAGCTACCAAAAATCTGCTCTGAGCTTGGCCGTGGTCGCTTTGGCCTAATTGGTCACACTCAGCCTCGTCGTCTTGCTGCGCGTTCGGTTGCGAATCGTATTGCTGAAGAGATGGAAACGCAGCTAGGTGAGTTTGTTGGTTATAAGGTTCGATTCAACGACCAGATTTCTGACAACACACAGATCAAATTGATGACCGACGGTATTCTACTGGCGGAGATTCAACACGACCGTTTTTTAAACCAGTACGACACCATCATCATCGATGAAGCGCACGAACGTAGCCTGAACATCGATTTCATCATGGGTTACCTGAAAGAGTTGCTACCAAAGCGTCCTGATCTGAAAGTGATCATCACGTCGGCAACCATCGATCCAGAGCGTTTCTCTAAGCACTTCAATAATGCGCCAATCATTGAAGTGTCTGGCCGTACTTACCCAGTAGACACGCGTTACCGCCCGTTAGGTGGTGATGAAAGTGATTCAGATCGCGACCAAATTGAAGGCATCTTTGAAGCGGTTGATGAACTGTGTGATGAAGGGCTTGGCGATATCTTGATCTTCATGAACGGTGAGCGAGAGATTCGTGATACCGCAGATGCATTGAGCAAACGTAACCTTCGTGATACTGAAATTGTTCCGCTTTACGCACGTCTATCGGCAGGTGAGCAGAACCGTATCTTCCAGTCTCACACGGGACGACGCATTGTTCTGGCAACCAACGTGGCAGAAACATCATTAACCGTTCCGGGCATCAAGTATGTTATCGACCCGGGTACGGCGCGTATTAGCCGTTACAGCTACCGCACCAAAGTACAGCGTCTACCGATTGAGCCCGTGTCTCAAGCGAGTGCAAATCAGCGTAAAGGTCGTTGTGGTCGTGTTGCGGAAGGTATCTGTATTCGTTTGTATTCAGAGGAAGATTTCGAATCACGCCCAGAGTTTACTGACCCAGAGATCCTTCGTACTAACCTAGCATCGGTTATCCTTCAGATGACAGCGCTAGGCCTCGGCGACATTCAAGCGTTCCCATTTGTTGAAGCGCCCGATAAGCGCAACATTCAAGATGGTGTAAGGCTGCTTGAAGAGCTTGGTGCGATCGCGACTGTTGAACCGTCAGCCAACAAAAACAAGAACCAAGGCGATGACAAGAAGAAGCTCACCGCGATTGGCCGTAAGCTAGCAAAACTGCCTATCGATCCACGTTTAGCGCGTATGGTGATTGAAGCGCCACGTAACCGATGCCTACACGAAGTGATGGTGATTGCGTCTGCGTTGTCGATTCAAGATCCGCGTGAGCGCCCGTCAGACAAGCAACAATCGTCTGATGACAAGCACAAACGTTTCTTCGATAAAGAGTCTGATTTCATTACGTTTGTGAACCTATGGGATTACATCAAGCAGCAGCAAAAAGCGCTGTCGAGTAACCAGTTCCGCAAACAGTGTAAGCAGGATTACCTCAACTATTTACGTATTCGTGAATGGCAAGATGTGTACTTTCAAATTCACCAAGCGATGCGTGAACTGGATACTAAGTTGAATACAGAGCCGGGCAGCTATGATGGCATTCATATCTCGCTACTATCAGGCCTGCTTTCGCACATCGGTATGAAAGACCAAGAGAAGAATGAGTATCAAGGTGCACGTAACGCACGTTTCCATATCTTCCCTGCGTCTGGCCTATTTAAGAAACAGCCTAAGTGGATCATGTCTGCTGAGCTGGTGGAAACCTCAAAACTTTGGGGTCGTGTTATCGCCAAGATTCAACCTGAATGGATTGAACCGCTAGCGAAACACCTGATTAAACGTAGCTATAGCGAACCACACTGGTCGAAGAAACAAGCGGCAGTCATGGCACACGAAAAAGTGATGCTTTACGGAATCCCGATTGTTCCTAAACGCCTTGTGAACTACGGTGCAATTGATGCAACAGTCAGCCGTGAGTTGTTTGTACGTAGTGCATTAGTAGAAGGTGAGTGGGAAACCAAACACGCCTTTTTCAAGCAGAATCGCAAGCTACTGCAAGAAGTGGAAGAGCTAGAGCATAAATCGCGTCGTCGTGACATCTTGATCGACGATGATGAACTGTTCGATTTCTATGACCAGCGTGTTGGCGAAGAGGCAGTTTCAGGCCGTCACTTCGATACATGGTGGAAGAAGACCAGCCAGAAAACCCCTGAACTGCTGAACTTTGAAAAGTCGATGCTGTTCCGAGGTGATGCTAGCCACGTTACTGACTTGGATTACCCGAACTTCTGGCACCAAAACGATATCAAGCTCAAGCTGAGTTACCAATTTGAGCCGGGCGATGACAACGATGGTGTAACGGTACACATTCCGCTGCCTATCTTGAACCAGATCGACCAGAACGGATTCGATTGGCAGATCCCAGGACTACGTCAGGAATTGGTGATTAGCCTAATCAAGTCATTACCTAAAACGCTACGCCGTAACTTTGTGCCTGCGCCAAACTACGCCGATGCGTTCTTGGCTCGTGTTACACCGTTAGAAGCCCCGCTGTTAGACTCTCTTGAGAAAGAGCTGCGCCGTATGACAGGTGTTGAAGTGGTCCGTGACGACTGGAAGTTAGACCAGATTCCGGAACACTTAAAGGTAACATTCCGTGCCGTAGATCATCGTAAGCGTAAGCTGAAAGAACAGAAAGATTTGCATGAACTGAAAGAGAGCCTGAAAGACAAGGTTCAAGAAACGCTTTCTAAAGTTGCGGATGACGATATCGAGCAGCAGAATCTGCACACGTGGAGCTTTGGTGAGTTACCAAAAGTCTACCAACAGAAGCGTGGCGGCTACGATGTTAAAGCCTTCCCTGCGCTGGTGGATACCAAAGACAGCGTAGAGATCAAACTGTTCGAAACCGAGCAAGAGCAGATCTCGGCAATGAAATCGGGTCAACGTCGTTTGATCTTATTGAACGTGCCATCGCCGATCAAATACTTGCACTCGAACTTGCCGAACAAATCGAAACTTGGCTTGTACTTCAACCCATACGGACAGGTACTTGATTTAATCGATGACTGTATCGCTTGTGGTATTGATAAGCTGATTGAAGAGAAGGGCGGTTTGGTTTGGGAACCAGAGCAGTTTGAAGCACTGAAAGAGCACGTACGTGCAGAGTTGGGTGATACGGTAGTTGAGATTGCTCAACAAGTTGAAACCATCTTAACCACGGCATTCAGCATCAGTAAGAAGCTAAAAGGCCGTGTTGATCTTTCAATGGCATTCGCACTTTCTGATATAAAAGCTCAGGTAGAAGGTTTGATTTTTAAGGGTTTTGCCACAGAATGTGGATGGAAACGCCTGCCAGATATTCTACGCTATATGAGAGCGATTGAACGTCGCATGGAAAAACTGCCAATTGACCCGAACAAAGATCGTCTTCACATGATCAAAGTTGAGTCAGTAATGAATGATTACAAAGAACTGCTGAATAAAATTCCAAAAGGGATCGCGGTTCCAGAAAATGTAAAAGAGGTGCGTTGGATGATAGAAGAGCTTCGTGTAAGCTTCTTCGCACAGCAGCTCGGTACGCCTTACCCAGTATCAGATAAGCGTGTTAAAAACGCGATTGATGCTTGCTAAAGGAATAAAGCTAGACGCAATAGCAAGGTTTGGGTATAAATCTTGCTTATTGCATTACTAATTGAATAGTTATTACATACAGGGCGACTTGGTGGCAATTTATTACCACTCAAGGCCTGCCACTAGGACGAAAAAGGTCGAATATGAAAAAAACGTTATTGGCACTAGCACTACTAGGTGCATCTTCAACAGCAATGGCTGATTCTTGGTTGTACGGCGGTGTAATGGGTGGTCAAAACTCATTCGCTGGTGAAGATGAAAATGCGGTGGGCATCCACGTAGGTACAGGTATCCTTCCACTAATCGGTGTTGAAGCGGGTTACTGGGATCTAGGTTCTTTCGACAACGTTAGCTACGGCAACCGTGCTAAACAAGGTGTTGACGTAAGCACTGCTTACTTAGCGATCAAACCAAGCATCGACTTCGGTCCTCTTCACGTATACGCGAAGGGTGGTCTTCATTCTTACGAAGTGAAAGGCGATAACTTCAAGCAAGACGACGTTGATATCATGTACGCTGTAGGCGCTGAATACTTCATCTTCGGTCCACTATCTGTAGGCGCTAGCTACCAAAACTTCAAAATGAAAGATGACGACGCAGGCGTTTTCTCTCTAAACGCAACTATCCACCTACTTTAATTAATCGGTAAAACGATCGTTAATAACGGTCGGGTAGTGGTTAAAGGGTTCGTAAGAATTCATAAAAAATGCCAGCTTGATAGCTGGCATTTTTGTATCTGTTAACCGTGTAATCGCTACTCTGTTTTCTTACAACAGATAGCGGGCCGACGGTTACTTTTTACTGTTCAAAATACGCTGAATTCTAGGGTTAATCGCTTTGCCGTGTTGGCTTTCGTACTCTTCACGTTTTAAATCGTTCAGGTTCTTCACTGAATTAGCGGCAAGCAGGAATTGCGGTAACTCCGTTTCTAGCATGCCTTTCTCATCTAAACGTTTTGCTTCCAAGTAGTACTTCTTAAACAGGCCATCAAGCTTGTTTTCCGCAGTGCGCTTCAAGTCATACAGCTTGTTTTGAATCAGCCATTTCTCAATCTTGTTCACCGCTGTGCGCGACAACACACGGATACGGCTATCCAACAACTCTTCTTCCGTCAAAGAATCTTTCAGGATCCAAAGCTCACCCATTTGCGGCGGCCAACTGTTGCCAAGCTGAATGCGCTCATGACAGTGCATTAGCACTCGGTTTAGGCCGTCTGAATCAACAGAGTTAGCAAACTCAATGAACTTGCCACTTGGCTCGCTACCGTACTGATATTCCCACTGTGTTTCGTATACGCTCAAGAAAGAGCCGAACACATGGATACACCAATCGGTTAGTTCTAATTCTGCGGCATCCTGATCAACAACTGGCACTTGTTGAGACGCACCAGTGCTAGCAGCATTAGGTGTCGCTACTTCCGTACTCTGTGCTTCAATAACGTCAGGTACTGCGGGATCTTTAGGCAGCACTTCCGGAACAACAGGTTGAGCTGGCTCAGAAGGTTGGCTTTTTGCCTTTTTGAATGAGCTGCTGCCTGAAGCGTTCAGATGGGCTAAGCTTTTGTCGATACCCATTTCCTTGAGCTTGTCCTGCATTTCCTGAATATTGAGAGGTCTTCTGCTGTTGTTGTCTTTCATTTTGCTTCTCGTTAACTAGCCAGTACTGCAGCTTGGATTCAATCCGAGATAATGGCATTAATTCATTGGCTTTGGCTTTATACCAGAGGACAAATTTTTTCCATACTAAACTATGGTCACCGGTCAAACCGGAGAATTTAAACGCACGTTCCGCCCATGATGGTATCTCTTCTTCGTTGAGATCATGAGTAGAGACGGTGTTGCTGTTCATTGAGCCTCTGCCTTGTGGGCGAGGGGCATGTTGCATGTGTTGCATTGGCGCCGGAGCAGGCTGAAACTTAGGTGCAGGTGCAGGTGCAGGTGCAGGTGCAGGTGCAGGTGCAGTAGAGTAGACCGGAATACTATTGGCCGGTTGAGCCTCAACGTGTGCTGCAGCTTGCTCTTGCTCAATGAGCATTTTGAAAACGTGAATCTCTTTTTGATCTCGATAATCTACTTTCACCTTATCGAGAAAACCTTGGTCGACTAAACACTTAAGACAGTCGGCTAAACCAAACGTAGAGAGAGCACAAAGTTGACCTGCTGTCTGTAGGCACACATTGGTGTAGCCGAATTCGTCAGCACCGTCTGCAAGCATCAATAAAACTAGCTTTTCTGCTGGGCTAGAAGTATTCACTTGCCAAGCTAAATAAGAATATTTGGCGCTCAATATCGTGTTCTCAAAAAAGGTAAGTCGTTGTCACTATTGTAAGTCACCCCTTACCGAATTTATAGCAACTTAACAGAAAACGGCATTAGTAAGCCAAATATTGACCATAAGGAGACGTCTGCCCTAAAAAGTAAGCCTACAGTCATTCATTCTTGTGGTTAGCGCTAGGAATCATTGGGCATGAATGCGCATAGCAGCTTAAAGTGACGACATTCTTTGTTAGGTTAAGAATGACCAATTCACTTTCGCAATCTGTAGGTCAAAATACGGGTCTTCTCTTAAGGTCGACTATTGATGATTGTCTTATCGACTCCCAATCCACCTATCCATTCAAATTCTGAATTTGATTTATAAAACACCTTGATATGATCAATATTTGCGCTATTATGACGATAAGTCAGAAATGACGAAGAGTCACAAAATGGTTAACTACATGAATTTACTATTCGTGTTAATATATTGGATAGGAGCGTTTTAAATACTGGCGAAGCTTAGGTAATGGCTAAGCTCATATACGGACTGAGAAATTATGTTTGGCTTTGGTTGTAAAGGCGATAAACAAGGTATCTTTGGTTGCAAAGGCGTGTTGTCTAAAAAGCAGCAGTCTATTGCAGACCGAGAAGTAGAGTTGATGTTGTTAGCAAAAGATCTGGTTCGAGAACAAGGGTTCGGGAACCTCACGATGGACAGGCTAACGGCAGCAAGTTCTTATTCTAAAGGTACGATATACAATCACTTTTGCAGCAAAGAAGACGTGGTTTTAGCCTTGTGTATTCACTCTTTAAAGACCGAGGCATTGATGTTTTCTCGTTCTGGAGAGTTTGAAGGCAACACACGCGAAAAGATAGTCGCACTGCACGTTGCTTACCGAATCTATGCGCGCATGGAACCGGTATTATCAACCTGTGCGATCATGGCAAAAAGCCCGTGGGTACTGGAGAAAGCGTCTAGTGCACGCGTAGCCGAGATGAATGAACTGGAAGAGCTGGTGATTGAACAAGCCGACACTATGGTTAATCAAGCCGTAGAAGCCGGTGACCTTAAGTTCTCTTCTGGTGTGGGTTCTGATGCCATCGTGTTTGCTAACTGGTCAATCGCATTTGGTTCAAATGCCTTGTCACAGAACGCATCAAACAGTCACTGTATTAAGCGGTTACAAGACCCGTATTCAGTATTACACAACGCGAACATGCTACTAGACGGCCTCAATTGGCAGCCCCTTTCTACCGATTGGGACTACCGTAAAACTTGGCGTCGTGTAGAACAAGAACTGTTCAGTGAAGAGATCGCTTACTTAGAATCTGTAGGTCGATAGCTTCCATTAAGCCCACACTTGTGGGTTTATTAATAACCATTTTTGACGATTCGTCACAACTTGAGATTAACCGACTGTGGTTGCTGTTTTCTTGAGTGTTTGACTAAGAATTGTGTCTTTTGTCAGCTTCGGCTGGCTTTTTATGACACAAATATGACGAATCGTCACAAATGGAGACTGTGATGAAACATGACAGCCAGAAGCCCGCTTTCGATCAGCAAAATCGAGATAACCCTAATGCCGATAGCGTAAACGCAGATCTAAATAACAGTTGGCACTCAATACCTACCAAACGTTCGTTTATCGTTCTGCTGGTGGTGTTTTCAATCATCATTCTCTCTGCATTAGGGGCTAAGAACCTCTATTTTAGAGGGGACTACAACATATTCTTCGAAGGCACCAACAAACAGTTGATGGCGTTCGATGAAATCCAAACCACCTTTGCAAAAACCGACAACCTTGCGATTGTTGTCGCCCCTGAAGATGGCAATGTCTTCACTCCTGAAACCCTCACATTAATTCAAAACCTCACGGTTGACGCGTGGCAGATCCCGTACTCAAGCCGTGTGGATTCTCTTGCAAATTATCAGCACACCGAAGCCATTGAAGATGACCTCTTGGTAGAAGACTTGCTGTATGAAGAGTACGAACACACACCAGAGCGCATCGCCAAAGTAAAACAGATCGCCCTCAACGAACCATTGCTCAAGAATGCTTTGGTGTCGGCGTCGGGCGATGTGACCATTGTTAACGTCACAGTGCAACTGCCAGAAATAGATAAAACAGCAGAAGTGCAAGAGGTGATTGCGGCGATTAATGCCATGATCGGCAAGTACCAAGCTCAGTATCCGAATGTGGAATTCCATAAAGCGGGCATCATCGCCATGAACAACGCGTTTATGACTTCGGCTCAACAAGACAGCTCAACGCTCGTACCGTTAATGCTGCTAGTGGTACTGGTGTTCCTGACCTTTATGCTGCGCTCGTTCTTTAGTGTAGTTGCGACGCTTATTGTGATCATCTCTTCGATTGTCGCCACCATGGGTTTGTCTGGCTGGGCAGGGATGTTCCTCAGTACCGCCACGGTTAACGTTCCAACCTTAGTGTTAACTTTGGCGGTTGCCGATTGTGTTCACGTCATTGTGACCATGAGACAAGCGATGCAACGCGGGATGGAGAAAGCACAAGCCATTCAATACAGCATTAAGCTCAATGCTATGCCAATTCTGATCACCTCAGTCACTACTGCGATTGGTTTCTTGATGATGAACATGTCGGATTCACCAGTGCTGCGTGATTTCGGTAACTTATCGGCACTAGGCGTACTTATCGCGTGCTTCCTCTCTGTGACTATGCTGCCTGCTCTGCTAAAACTGCTGCCTGTGAAACGCCTACCTGCTAACCCTGAGGCGGCAAACAAAGTCACCTTCATGGATAAGCTGGGCGATTTTGTCGTAACCAACCGTAAAGCACTGCTGCCGATTTCAACTCTTGTGATTGTGGGTGCCGCCGCGTTAATCCCACTCAACAAAGTTAATGACGAATCGGTGAAGTATTTCGATACCTCAAGTGAATTCAGACAAGCAGCGGACTTCATGGAACAGACCGTAAGCGGCATGACGACCCTTAGCATCGCAGTGAAAACCAATGAATCTCAAGCGATTGCCGATCCTGTGTTTTTGCAAGCGATTAGTGACTTTACCGATTGGCTACGCGTACAACCAGAAACCGATCACGTGGCAACGCTTTCTGATGTTTACATGCGCTTGAACAAGAACATGCACGGTGACGACGAAAGCTACTACAAGCTACCGCTTAACCGTGAACTTGCCGCGCAGTACCTACTGCTGTACGAGATGTCTCTGCCTTATGGCTTGGACTTGAACAACCAAATCAACGTCGATAAGTCATCGATCACGATGGTACTCACGGTCGACAACCTTGGCAGCGTTGAGCTAGTGGAACTCGAAGAGCGCATTTACTCATGGTTTGCGGCAAATGCGCCTCAGTATGAAGTAGTCGCGTCGAGCCCATCACTGATGTTTGCCCACATTGGCGAAACCAATATGGCGAGCATGCTCTCGACTCTGCCTATTACCTTAGTGCTTATCTCTGGCTTGATGATCTTTGCGTTGCGCTCAGTTCGCTTAGGCATGATCAGCCTAGTGCCAAACATTGCGCCTGCGATCATTGGCTTTGGTTTATGGGCGCTTATCTCAGGTGAAATCAACCTTGGTATGTCAGTCGTGGTGACGCTCACGTTGGGTATCGTAGTTGATGATGCGGTGCACTTTTTAAGTAAATACCAACGCGCCAGAATCGAAGGGAAATCAGCAGAAGAAGCGGTTCGATATGCCTTCCACACCGTTGGACGCGCACTGTGGATCACCACGGTTGTACTGGTGGCTGGCTTCTCTGTACTGGCGATGTCGAGCTTCAGACTCAACTCCGACATGGGCTTGCTCAGCGCGATTGTGATTTTCATTGCGCTGGTGGTCGACTTTATCTTGCTACCGAGCTTACTGATGATCTTCGACAAACAGACGCACTATGCAGATAAACCTCAGCACGAATCGCAACCGTCTAAAACAGAGCCATCTAAAACAGCACAGCCTAACTCGACAGCCGAACTGACTACATCGACCAAATAGGGAATTGTCAGCCTGCTGCGGTGGGCTGACTCAAGGAGATATTTATGAAAAGCGTTAAACAATCATTCGTTACTACATTATTCAGTATGGGCGCGGTATTAGCTTTCCCTGCGTTAGCCGACCCTGCGAAAGGCCTAGAGATTGCTGAGCAACGCAAAGCCGTTGATATGGGGTGGGGCGATTCTGTCGCGACCATGGAAATGCTACTTCGCAATAAACAGGGCGAAAGCAGCACACGCCTAATGCGATTGAAATCTTTGGAAGTCGATGACGATGGCGACAAAGGCTTAACCATTTTTGATGAGCCACGTGATGTAAAAGGTACGGCTTTCCTAAACCATTCACACATCACCAAATCCGATGACCAGTGGCTGTATCTGCCTGCATTGAAACGCGTGAAGCGTATCTCTTCACGCAATAAATCGGGCCCGTTTATGGGCAGTGAATTTGCTTATGAAGACTTAAGCTCGTTTGAACTAGAAAAGTACACCTTTAACTACATTGAAGACGCCAAAATCGAAGGTGTTGATACCTTTGTTTTAGAACAAGTACCGACCGACAAAAACTCTGGCTACACCATGCAAAAAGTATGGCTAGACCAACAATACTACCGCCCCGTTCAAGTGGAGTTTTACGACCGTAAAGGCGCATTGCTGAAAACTCTATCGTTCCAAGACTACAAACAATACCTAAATCAATACTGGCGCGCACACACCATGTCGATGCAAAACCACCAAACAGGCAAAAGTACGGTATTAACTACGACAGATTTAGCCTTCCAGACCGGTCTTAAAGACAAGGATTTCCAAAAGAACACACTAAAACGTGCAAAATAAGGCAGGAATATGAAAAGGATTGTGGCAACAGGAACCCAGTTATCCTTAACTTTGGCAGCGACCGTCGGGCTTATGCAGGTGTCGTTGCCATGTGTGGCGGCAGGCTTTAGCTCTGAATTCGTAGAACAGATCACCCCGGAGCTCGCAGGGCAGTTTAACCTTGAACACAGGCAGTTCTTTAGTGAAGGCTTACAGGGGCAAGACAAAGGGCAAAGTTCACTGGTGTTACAGCCAGAGTTCTACTGGGAGCAACAAGAGGGCAGTGGCAGCTTTACCTTCACGCCGTTTTATCGGTTAGACAGCGAAGACGATGAGCGAACCCATGGCGACGTTCGTGAAGCTCTGTATCTAACCTATTGGGATGATTACGAACTGCGAGCGGGTGTTGGCAAAGTGTTCTGGGGTGTGACCGAATCGGCGCACTTGGTGGATGTGGTAAACCAAACCGATGCTATTGAATCGGTCGATGGTGAATCTAAGTTAGGTCAGCCAATGGTGCACTTCACCTCGATCAAAGATTGGGGCACCATAGACGCCATGTTACTGCCGTATTTTCGTGAGCGTACCTTTGCGGGCGAAGATGGACGCTTAAGACCAACGGTGCCAGTATCGGATGATGCGCTTTACGAATCCTCACGAGAAGAAAAGCACGTGGATGTGGCGCTGCGCTATAGCCAAATGTACGGCGATTGGGATGTCGGCTTAAGCTACTTAGGCGGCACAAACCGCGACCCTTATTACCGTGTGGAAGGCAACCAACTCAAGCCATACTACGCACAAATGCAGCACTTCGGATTGGATGTGCAAGGCATTATCGGAGACTGGTTATGGAAGCTGGAAAGCATTTATCGCGACAGCTACGACAACCACACGGGCGTCGCAACAGGCTTTGAATACACTTGGGTTGGCGCGCTTGAATCGTATTGGGATATCGGCTTCATTGCTGAATACCTGTATGACAGCCGAGGCAATAACGCCCAAACCATCGGTCAAAACGATGTGTTCCTTGGGGCTCGTTTCGCCTTGAACGATGAAGATGGGACTGAGGTGCTTACAGGCATCACTCAAGACTTAGATAACAGTGATGTCTACAGTGCGAAGTTAGAAGCCTCGAGCCGCATCAACAACAACCTTAAGTGGCGGTTGAATGCTTGGTTGTTTGAGAACGAAACCCCAGAAGACTTGCTGTTCTTCGCGCGCAAGGATGACTTTGTTGAGATGGCGTTGGAATATTATTTCTAGTGTTAGCTTCGTGAGGCGCTCTTGTTAAAAGGGGCGTCTCAAATTTAAGATGAGTTATATTTAGAGTGTTCAATATCTTCTTTTTATAAAATGGATCAAACAATCTAATAGACCCACAGGTAAGATGGTTATATTTTTTCGAATATCTATAACCTCCGAATATGCATGTAAATCGTGCTGGTGGTATCGGCCTTAAGGGATTTATGAATTCATTTAATTGGGATAAAAACTTTGAAACAGGCATTGGTGTTGTAGATGAACAGCATCAATATCTTGTTGGTTTTATCAACCACTACGGAAACCTGTTGTCAGAGAATACTATCTCTATTGACGACATTAACGTCGCTTTACTCGATCTCACACGCTATGCCGAATTTCACTTTAAAGAGGAAGAATCTTTGATGAGGGATTGCGGTGTGTATGAGTTACACATTGAAGAACACATCAAAGTGCATCGTGTGTTTATGCAAGACATCTACAGCATGCAAGCCTTCATCTTGGAAGAAGATCAGGCGTCAGCACGTCAGCTACTGGACTTCCTCATCCATTGGCTTGCTTATCACATCCTTGGCATCGACCAAAACATGGCGCGACAAGTGGCCGCGATAGAAGAGGGTGCAACACCTCTGCAAGCCTTTGAAGCGGAGGAAAAGCAGCAAGACTCTTCGACTGTGCCTTTGTTGGCGGCTCTTAAAGGCTTATTTGAACAAGTCTCTGAACGCAATAAGCAGTTGTTACGCTTCAACCAGTTACTCGAAGATAAAGTTGAGGAACGCACGGCTGAATTAAAAAGAGCGAACAAGAGACTTGAAGAGCTGTCATTAACCGACTCTCTCACTAATTTGCATAACCGTCGTAGTGCTTTTAAACAGTTAGCGCTGCATTGGCAAGACTCTAAAGAACTTGGCATGCCTTTAGTGTGCATTATGATTGATGCCGACCACTTCAAGCGCATTAATGACACTAGCGGTCATGATGCAGGCGACTTGGTGCTAAAAACCCTCTCGCGTGAACTGAAAAACACGTTCCGTAATGATGATATTGTTTGCCGGTTAGGTGGCGATGAGTTCTTGGTTATCTGCCCAGACACCGACCTTAAAGGTGGGATGTACATAGCGGAAACCGCTCGACAGAAAGTGTCTGAATTAGAGGTTGAAACCAGTAATCAAGTTTGGATTGGCAGCATTAGTGTTGGTGTCGCTGAAATAACCGAAGAATTCGGCTCAATGAACGATTTGATTAAAGCCGCCGATGAGTCCGTCTATTTAGCGAAAAACGCAGGCAAAAACAGCGTTTGTTCGATTCAGATTTAGAGCTCGGTTCACTCGAGATCGAGAGTACCGTTCACTTCAGATCTAGAACACCGCTCGCTTTAGTCTTTGAGCGCTATTCGCTTTAATTCTAGAACCTAGTTCACTTTAGTTTTTGAGTGCGACTCACTTTAAAATAAACAAGTGGAACCGGTATTTGTTCCACTTCTTCCCATTCCTCATTAATATCCTGTTAAATTTGCCGTGTTTTTAGGCAATAACTTGCTCTTTTAGCGATTCAATTTGGCATTGGTTGCGTGTTTGATTACTATGTGTAGCTATCTAAAAAAACTAATCATCCGATACGGACACTACCAACTGGTAGATGAGGAAATGATGCAACATCTAGAAGAGATCATTGCTAATGCAACGACTGCTATTGATACAGCAGATTCGTTAGTCGCACTTGATGAAGTGCGAGTTCAGTATTTAGGTAAGAAGGGTGAACTAACTCTTCAACTACAAAGCCTAGGTAAACTTCCACCTGAAGAGCGTCGCACTGCTGGTCAAGAGATCAACAAAGCGAAAGGTGCTGTTCAACAAGCGATCGCAGCTCGCAAAGACGCACTACAACGTGCAGAGCTTGAAGCGAAACTAGCTGAAGAAACTATCGATGTGAGCCTACCAGGTCGTCGCATTGAGAACGGTGGTCTTCACCCAGTTACTCGCACAGTTGAGCGTATCGAACAGTTCTTTGGTGAGCTTGGCTTTAGCACTGAGTCTGGCCCTGAGATCGAAGATGCATTCCACAACTTTGATGCACTAAACATCGCAGACGATCACCCAGCTCGTACTGATCACGATACTTTCTTCTTCAACCCTGATCTAATGCTACGTACGCACACTTCTGGTGTTCAAATCCGTACGATGGAAAACGGCAAACCGCCTTTCCGCTTCATTGCTCCGGGTCGTGTTTACCGTAACGACTACGATCAAACTCACACGCCAATGTTCCACCAAGTGGAAGGTATGTTAGTTGATGAGAACGTAAACTTCGCACAACTTAAAGGCATTCTTAACGATTTCCTTTGTAACTTCTTTGAAGAAGAAGTTGAAGTGCGTTTCCGTCCTTCATTCTTCCCGTTCACAGAGCCTTCAGCTGAAGTTGACGTGAAACGTAAAGATGGCAAATGGCTAGAAGTTCTAGGCTGTGGCATGGTTCACCCTAACGTACTTCGCTCTGTTGGCATCGACCCTGAGAAATACTCTGGTTTTGCATTCGGTATGGGTGTAGAGCGTCTAACGATGCTTCGTTACGGCGTAAATGACCTTCGTGCGTTCTTCGAGAACGACCTTCGTTTCCTTAAACAATTCAAGTAATCCGGGGCAGTCAAAACTATGAAATTCAGTGAATCTTGGCTACGCGAGTGGGTTAAACCTGCAATTAACAGCGAAGAGCTAGCTCACCAAATCACTATGGCTGGTTTGGAAGTTGACGATGTAGAACCTGTTGCTGGTGAATTCACCGGCGTTAAAGTAGGTAAAGTGGTTGAGTGCGGTCAGCACCCAGACGCAGACAAACTACAAGTTACAAAAATTGATATCGGCGAAGCCGATCTTGATGGAAATAAACAGCTTTTAGACATCGTATGTGGTGCATCTAACTGTCGTCTTGGCCTAACTGTAGCAGTAGCAACAGTTGGCGCAGTACTTCCTGGTGACTTCAAAATCAAGAAAGCAAAACTACGTGGCGTACCATCGCACGGCATGCTTTGTTCTTTCTCTGAGCTAGGTATCGACGTAGAGTCTGACGGCATCCTTGAGCTGCCAGAAGGCACAACGCTAGGTATGGACGTACGTGAGCTTCTTGAGCTTAACGACGTAACTATCGACGTAGACCTAACAGCAAACCGCGCAGACTGCTTCAGCATCCGTGGCCTTGCTCGTGAAGTTGGCGTACTAAACCGCGCAGATGTTACAGAGCCAACAGTTGAAGCTGTTGCAACAAGCATTGAAGACACAGTATCTGTTGAAATCAAAGCAACTGATGCTTGTCCACGTTACCTTGGCCGTGTGGTTAAGAACGTAAACGTGAAAGCGGAATCACCAATCTGGATGCAAGAAAAACTGCGTCGTTGTGGTATCCGTTCAATCGACCCAGTTGTAGACATCACAAACTACGTGATGCTAGAGCAAGGCCAACCAATGCACGCATTTGATCTTGCTAAGATCGAAGGCGGTATCGTGGTTCGTCTAGCAGAGCAGGGCGAAAAGCTAACACTTCTAGATGGCAACGAAGCTGAACTAAACAGCAACACGCTTGTTATCGCAGACCACAACAAAGCACTAGCAATTGCTGGTATCTTTGGCGGTCAAGATTCAGGTGTGACTACTGAAACAACAGACGTACTTCTTGAAGCAGCATTCTTCGCACCGGATCACATCCGTGGTCGCGCACGTGCTTACGGCCTTCACACTGATTCTTCTCTACGTTTCGAACGTGGTGTTGATTCAACACTTCAAGCAGCAGCAATGGAGCGTGCAACACAGCTTCTAGTTGAAATCTGCGGTGGTGAAGTTGCGCCAGTAAACGGCAGCGAATCTGAAGCTGATCTACCTAAAGCAAACGTAGTAGCTCTACGTCGCGCTAAGCTAGACAGCCTACTAGGTCACGAAATCCCATCTACAGACGTAGTGGAAATTCTTACTCGCCTAGGTTGTACTGTTTCTGTTGTAGAAGATACGGAAACGACAGAAGCTGGTTGGACGGCAACGTCTCCATCTTGGCGTTTCGATATCGCAATCGAGCAAGACCTAATTGAAGAAGTAGGTCGTATCTACGGTTACGATAACATTCCAAACCAAGCGCCTAAAGCGGCACTTAAAATGAATGACCACAAAGAAGCTAACCAGCCGCTTAAGCGCGTTCGTGACCTTCTTGTAGACCGTGGCTACCACGAAGCAATCACATACAGCTTCGTAGAACCAGAACAGCAAAAACTTGTTGTACCTGGTGTTGAGCCGCTAATCCTGCCATTCCCAATCTCTGCGGACATGTCAGCAATGCGTCTTGGCCTAATCCAAGGTCTTCTAAACACAGTTGTTCACAACCAGAAGCGTCAACAGTCTCGCGTTCGTCTATTCGAATCAGGCCTACGTTTCATCCCTGAAGCAACTGCTGAAAACGGCATGCGCCAAGAAATGATGCTTGCGGGCGTTATCTCTGGTACTCGTGGCGAAGAGCACTGGGACATTGCAACTAACACTGTAGATTTCTTCGATCTTAAAGGTGACCTAGAAGCCGTTCTTGAGCTTTCTGCAAACGAAATCGCATACAGCTTCAAAGCAGCGAAGCACCCAGCACTTCACCCAGGTCAAACTGCGGCTATCGTAGTAGACGGCAAAGAAGTGGGTATCATTGGTACTGTTCACCCAGAACTAGAGCGTAAGTTTGGTCTTAACGGCCGCACTATCGTATTCGAAATCGAATGGGCAGCTATCAAAACTCGCGTGCTTCCAGAAGCAGTAGCCGTATCTAAGTTCCCTGCAAACCGTCGTGATATCGCAGTAGTTGTTGACGAAGCAGTTGCTTCTGGTGACATCGTAGAAGCGTGTATCGCAGCGGGTGGCGAATTCCTAACAGGCGCTAAACTGTTCGACGTATACGTTGGTCAAGGCGTTGAAGAAGGTAAGAAGAGCCTAGCAATCGCACTTAGCCTACAGTCTGTAGAGCGAACACTTGAAGATGCAGACATCGCTGGTTCAGTAGATGCTATCGTAGCTTCAATCTCAGAGAAATTTGGCGCAGCACTTCGCGACTAATCTCTTCTGATAGATAGAAAAATCAAAGGCCTCGCATTGCGAGGCCTTTTTGTTTTGTGATGAATAACAAATGGATATTAATTCGTGAAATTGGGTATCGTGACTTAAAGTCTATCCATGCAGTCAGATCATGTACTTTCATATAACTCCCTGTTATTGTTTTGAAAAATTAAAGATTAAATTTCGAACTTTTAGTATTGAGTAAAAATTTATGGATGTATTGAAGGATATCCTAAAACAAGATGATACCGTTCTGTTTATAGGTTCTGGAGTATCAATGTGGTCGGGTTTACCCTCTTGGGGAAATATGATTTCTCAGCTGTGCGATTTTGTTGAAAAAAACGGTGCGTGCGCGAATTTAGTTCGATCGGAGGCTGAAAATGGGGATCTTTTACAGGCTGCAAGTTATGGCTTTGATCAACTAACTAACTTACAAATTGGCGACTTCATTAGAACAAGCTGTAAGTATGGCGTTGCTAAACCATCGAGTATTCACGAGAAAATTGTTTCTTTAGGGCCTACAAGCTTCGTAACTACAAATTACGATAACCTGATTGAAGAAAGCGTTAGAAAATGGTTGCCTGATAAGTTTTTTCGCCCACCGGTGACTAACCGACACCTTACTGAGACTGCGAGCATTGCACATGCTCGATCTCATGACTTCATATTCAAACCTCATGGTGATGCAGGGGATACTGAAAGTATAATTCTAACAAGGGAACAATATAGAATGCTTCTCCCTGGAGGAGAAAGACATGCAGCATTAGAAACAGTTAAACTATTACTTGCTAGTCGTCCATTAGTGTACATTGGTTTTGGATTGAGAGATCCTGATTTTCTTTATTTAAGAGATTTATTGGCAAACACTTATAAAGGTGGCGTAAGAGATCACTATGCAATAATGGCAGATGTGACGGCCAATGAAGTTAGTTACTGGAGAAATAATTACGGGATTCATCTAGTCAACTATGATACATATGAAGATGAGAATGGATATAAGAAACATGACAATCTATTAACGCTGTTAGGTCAATTGCAAGAATGTTCAGGAGCTAATTTAGCAGAATCGAACGACATTCAAGTAGTTACGCCACAAAACGTTCTTTCGTTAGCTAGACATGCAGGGAGGTTGTTAGCTTTCACACAAGTTTCACCTGAGTTAAAAATAAAAGCCAAGCTTACATGTTCTGGAGTCGAAAGTGGCAGGCCAAATATACGAAATAGGTATGTAGATTATAAAGAACATTCCATTGAAAAGATTTTAGGAGAGAATGGGCCCAAAAAGGCAATCGTTACCGGTCTGCCTGGCGCAGGAAAATCCTACTCAATGAAGAAATCAGCTTCGGCTATGGCTTCTAAACTAAACGATCTATGTCTATCTGAAGAGTTTTGTCCGGAAGATGTAGTAGTTCCAATATATGTAGATTTAAAACTTTATGATGGAGATATTATAGATCTAATATCAAAATCATTGGCATCATCTTTAGATATCTATGAGTTGGATACCAAATTCAGAGTTAGGATATTCTTAGATTCATTTAATGAAATACCTCGTAATTTTATCGAAAGTGGAGAATATGAAAAAGATATATATAAATTTATAGATAGCCTTAAAAATAGTGATGTGATTATTGGCTCTAGAACAAATGATGGGCTAACAAAACTAAATTTACCAACTTATCATTTGGAACATATTGACTACTATTATGTTGCTAATGAAGTTGCTAATATGGGTTTGTCTTTTGATACTAGATTCGAAAATGAAATCACCTCCATGCTTCGAAAACCATTTTTCTTTAACTTGTTTATCAGTGGTAAAATCAATTTACCTGACAAATTCAACCCAATAGACTTATACAATTCCTACTTTGAAAATATTGAGTTCGCTTTTACTGAAAGTTACGGTATCCGTTTGGATTTACGATTGTGTCTTTCAAAAATCGCATATGAGGCTCTGAATAATGGCACGGAGGCACAACCACTTCAGATAGTCCTTCAGATTATTAAAAGCCAATTAAAGAATCAAGAAATAAAGGTAATTAATGAGTCAGAAGTTGCGAACTGGTTAGTTTCAAGAGACTTACTTATCCCTTACGTAAATAATAAAGTTGCATTCTTTCATCAATCTATAACGGAGTATTTAGCAGCCACAGAGTTGGCATGTAAATATCAAAACAACCCTGAAGTTCTGAGAAATGTTTTGAGTCATACTCGTTGGGATCAGGCTTTGTTTTTCACTCTTCCTTTATTATCTATTGAGGAATCTGAAAAGTTTCTGAACCATGTTATGGATGTCGACCTCCAGCTTGCTATTACTGCGTCAAAATATATCGAAATAGGAAGAACGGAAATAGTAACCAAGCTTTTGGAAAAAGTTGCCATCCTATATCAAAATAATGGAATTGATATTGACGATTTTAGAATTGGATTTGCTATTAGAAACAGCTTGGTTGTAGATGAATCACATTGTGAATTATTAGAAAAAATCGTTAGCTTCAAAAACTCTCTTGGAGCTGATGCAATTATGTTGTTAGACACAATAAAGGGTGAGCAATTTAAAGATTATTATTTTGAATTAATGTTTACTGACCGAAATGATTATAACTTTATAGCAAATGGAGTGTCGGTTGCCTTAAAGGAATACATAACCAGTAAAGATCTTGATAGAATAGAAGCATTAATTGATAGAGTTGGAATCCTTGAAGGCAGCGAAATTATCGAGAATAATTTAGAAGGGTTTTTGACAGGTATTGCTAATTTATTAAGTTCAATTAATTTAACGGAAGTAAAGGAAGCTTTGTTTACCTCTAAGAAAGATAAACTCCCCAAATTAAATGGCTTGATTTTGTCAAGGATGTTATATGAAAAAAGTAGTAATGAAAAGCTAGATTTTGCTTTAGAGTTGCTAAAGTATACCCCTAAGGCTGTAGTATCTGTATATTTTATTTGTTCTCGCGCTGATAAAGATAAAATAAATTTGGATGTCATTAATGGTGAACATCTTGAGCAGATAGTAAATCATGCACTTGTACCAGATTCCTGGTCAATTAATACCATTAAGCTAATATGTAAATATAATAGTGAATTTGAGGTTTTGGTCAGGGAAAAAATCGAGGAATTCGAGAATCCTCTGATTAAGATAGCGCTCGAATCAGTAGTCTCGAATGACTCTAGGAAAATAATTGAAAAAATTAAAGAACTGAGCAAAAAAACAAATGAAGAGTTATCTAACGAATCTCTATGCTTATTAAAGGGTATAGATGTTGATTGGAAAGGTTATGAAAGTGAACTGTTACAAGTTTTAGCCCGTGGGAACAGAGAACTTTCAATGACTGTCCTTGATCAGGCTAGAAACGAGAGTTTAGGGGATCTTCCAATTGAAGAGCTAGGTATATGGCTCGAAATGTTTCGTGATTATAATAAAGACTCTGATACATATTGGTATGCGTATCTTTTCTCTGATTTATTAGGAAATTGTTTGACCCAAGATAAAATAAATTTATTTGTTGAAGAGTTTAATTCTCGAGACTCGAAATACAGAGGGTTATTGTCTGACTTAATATTGATTAAATTCGATGGAATATCTACCGATGATTTTTCAGAAGATTCAATTTCTTATCTGATGTCAAGGCTAAGTAAAGACAATCATATGAATAGATTTGGAGATAACTTGTTGGGGAATACATGTAGTAAAAGTTTTGTGAATGACTATCTTCTTCCACTATCTAATATCGAAGAGCAACCATTAGCTAGAAATCTGCATAAAGTGTTATCAATAGCTGGTCAGAGGCATGGTAAGCGTTATACTTCCTTCTGAGTAATAAATTCTTATTTACAAATAGAGCTTCTATATTCATAGTCGCTCTATTTTTTATTTGATTTATTTACTATTACTTCAATACATCTGTTTGGTTTATTTTTTCAATATCAACCCTATCTCTCTTCAAAATCACTATTGACCCGTCTACAACTTCACACTTTATAGTGGCTATATTGATTGAGAGGGGCACTTTCTGTGTTCCCTCTAAAGTAAGTAGAGAGACACTATGAAACGTTTAATTCTAAACATTACACTCTTAGTATTCATGGCACTTGGTAACATAAATGCCATGGCTCATGATTCAATACATAAGTACGGTATTGCGATATCTCACGATGGTGAGCAAATTGCGTATGGCAAAAGCGGGAGCGGGGATACAGCATTGATCTTCATTCACGGCTGGAGCTTAGACAGCAGACTGTGGCAAAACCAAGTGAGTGAGTTTTCAAAGCAGCACCAAGTGATCACCATGGACTTAGCAGGGCATGGTAACTCATCGTTTAACCATCACAGAACGAGTGCAACATCTTCTTTATTAAAGTGAAATATTAATGTCACGGTAGCATATTAATTTAGCGTATGAATTTTTATTCCGTATATAGAAGGACTTATGAAAAAAATTGGGATTTTTGCCACGATTGGCGCTCTGGCTATCTTCGCTTTACCAACTCACGCAAGTAATGTCTCTGAAGGCGATGTTATTAATCTTGGTCTCCATGAGTTAAAACCAACTCAACCATCTGTGGGTTATGATCAAATTATGTACAAGTTGGGTCGTTATCAATTTGACCAAGAAAAGATGTTTGATGAAATCTGTGAAGCCAACGGCCAAAAAAGCGTAGTGAGCATCAAAGACCAAGCACACCCGAATATTCCTTCGACTTTCATCTGTGAAATGGAAACAGGTGCACGTAAAAAAGACATGAAGACTGTGGTTATCGCACCCAGCGGTGAATACTACCTGACAGACGGTCACCATACGTTCAATGTGTTCTACCGCATGCCGCAAGGTGGCGCATCGTTCAATGTGAATGTGGTGGTTGATAAAGATTACCGCAACCTCAAAAACATGGACGCGTTCTGGAACCAAATGGCAAAAGACGGCAATACATGGCTGTTTGATAACCACGGTGAAGCGATTAGCTATCAACAACTTCCAACCTCTCTTGGGCTAACCAACTTCGCTAACGATCAATACCGCTCACTGATGTACTTTTCTCGTGGTGTGGGCTGGAACAAGCCAAGTCAGCCAGTCCCATTCTTAGAGTTTTACTGGTCTAAAGAAGTACGTAAAGCGATTAATGCAGCAGACTTTGATCTGAATTCTACCGAAGGTTACGCAAAGGCAGTCAATGCGGTCAGCAACCATATCCTATCTATGGATACGAACAACGTTGGTGGCTCAAATCTTTCGGTTAAACAGATGGGGCAGTTTAGCGCATACAACCAAAAAGGCTTCGATAAACTGTTCAAAGAGCGTGGCAAGGTTGACTACATGCTGCGATACAAAACAACATCGACCGCCAACGGTTTAAGCTATGACTTAGCAGCGGCGTCAGCGCCTGCACTAAAACAATTAGACTCATTTACCCTTGAAGCAAACTCAAGCTTTAATGATTACCCAGCAGCTTCTTCTGATGGCATCGTCAATGCTATTGTAGAGATCCCAACAGGTACTTCCGCTAAGTGGGAACTAAGCAAAGACAATGACAAGCAAGTTATCTGGGAACACAAAAAAGGCGCTCCACGCGTGGTTAACTACCTTGGTTACCCAGGTAACTACGGCTCTATCCCACGTACTGCACTACCAAAAGAGTTTGGTGGTGATGGCGACCCATTAGATGTGATTGTTCTTGGTCAGTCTGTACCACGTGGTGAAGTTGTTCCTGTACGTCTGATCGGTGTGATGAAAATGCTAGATGATGGCGAGCAAGACGACAAACTCGTGGCCGTTCTCACTAACGATTCACCATTTAAAGATGTTTCTTCTCTAAACGAGCTAAACAATACCTACCCAGGTGTTCAAGACATCGTTGGCCTTTGGTTTGAAAACTACAAAGGCCCAGACGGTGGCATGGAACTGCAAGGCTGGGGCGATGATGTGGAAGCCAACAAGATCCTTGAGGCAGCAAGAAAACACTACGCTGTGAATTAAACTGCGGTTTGATTATTGGAATTTGATTTAAGCCCTCGTTGCGTTGCAATGAGGGCTTTTTCTTTGGCGCTGTGGAAATGTAGCGACATATACTGGGTCTATGAAGCTTTTGGGCATAAACGCGTTAAATTAAAAGCTCTAATCCGACCGATTGATATTAGAAAAAGTATCTGAAAGGTTGATATGGAAGCGTTGAACAATAAGTCTTAAATCTCTAATCAATTGTCGAGTATGGGTTAAGTCTTAAAGGGATAGATGTTGAAAGCGTATTAATAATAACCAACAAAAGTCTAGAAAGTGTGTTATTGTGGTTTTTCTCCCTACCGCTTAGTAGGGACTTCTTTTCTTTTCCGAACTCGCATCTCGGCACTCCTTAGTTGCCCTCCTAAGCCTCACCGCAGGCTTTAATTATGTCCATTTCAACCCAAAAGTTAAGAAACATCTTCAAACTCACTAGAATTGAAAATGTAGAAATCAACAACGACGTACCCCATTTCGCACCTTGGTTACCACTTGCTCAAAAAGTAAAACCTGTGATCCCTTCTGCGATTGTATATTGCGAAGGTAATTTTGGTAAAATTGATGGTAAAACCGCTAATGGGTTAGTGAGACATTCGTTAAGCTATCGTATTCTATCGGTTATTGATAGTGAGTCTGCTGGCTTAGATGCTGGTGAAGTTCTTGATAACAAAGCCAATGGAATACCGATCCTTGCTAATGCTGAAGAAGCTATCATTCACGCAGAAAGCATTCCTGATTACTTCATTTTTGGCATTGCGCCATCAAGTGGCTTTTTATCTGACTTAGATAAAAGCATCATTTTAAATGCCATGTCACTAGGAATGAACATCGTAAATGGCTTACATGAATTCCTAACCGATGATCCTCTATTTTTAGAAGCCAGCTTAAAGAATAACGTTCGAATATTCGATACTCGCAAACCCAAAAATAAAGGCGAACTGAAAACGTTTAGCGGGAAAATACACAACGTTAAATGCCCGAGAATTGCTGTAATGGGGACGGATTGCGCGCTAGGAAAACGAACAACAGCAACAATATTGGCGAATGAACTGACTAAAAAAGGCCTTAACGTCGTTCTGATTGCCACTGGTCAAACAGGCATTATGCAGGGCGCACAATACTGCGTTGCACTCGATGCTGTTCCTTCACAATTTTGTGCCGGTGAGTTGGAATCTGTCATTGTACAGGCCTATGAAAAAGAAAATCCGGATCTGATTATTATTGAAGGGCAAGGAGCCTTGAGTCACCCTGCGTTTTCAACCAGCGCTTTTATCTTACGTGGCAGTTGTCCAACGGGTGTGATACTGCAACATGCCCCTAAACGTTTATATCGTAGTGATTTTCCTGATTGCTCAATGCCTTCGATTGCCTCAGAAATCAATCTTATCGAAACGTTTTCTAATACCAATGTTATTGGACTAACACTGAATCATGAAGATATGTCGTTGGATGAAACACGTTGTGCGATAGACACTTACACTACCGAATTTGGTTTACCGGTTACTGATGTCTTGTCACAGCCTGTTGAACATCTACTGCACATCGTAACGTCAGCCTTTCCTATAATAGCAAGTAAACTGGCCGAAAAAGGGTGAACTACCCTAGGTTAAACATCGATTGTGGGAAAGTTCATCATAACGCTCAGTTCCTGATTTCTCAGCTCTCACTGAAAAATATATCCGTTACGCCTGTAACAAAAGCCTTCCTCGGCCACCCTATCATCGCACAAGTTCTTATTGATGCTGGCGCAACAATGTTAGCCGATTCAAGAATCGAAAATCTTCAAAAGATGACTGAATCTGGCATTGCTATCCCTAAAATGCTGATACGTACACCCATGCTCAGTCAAGTGGCGAGCGTAATAAAATACAGTGATATGAGTTTAAACTCTGAAGTTGAAGTGATTCAGAGGCTTTCACATGCAGCGGAACAACAAAATTGCTGTCACGGTATCATTATTATGGTTGAGCTTGGCGATCTCAGAGAAGGTGTGATGCCAAATCGCGTGATTGATTTTATCCGAGAGATTATTTCTTTACCAAACATCACGATAAAAGGAATTGGTACGAATTTAGCTTGTCGGTATGGTGTCGCTCCAGATGATCAAAATATGAGTATTCTTTCTGTGCTTGCCGATGGAATTGAAGCTACATTTGGGGTCAGTCTAGAAATTATTTCAGGGGGTAATTCTGCTTCAGTTAACTGGGCTCTTCAGAGAACAGGCTTAACTCGAGTTAATAACCTTCGTATAGGAGAAGCCATTTTTTTAGGCTGTGAGCCTTTAGAGCACGAAAATATCAAAGGCTTACATACGGATGCGATTTCTTTGACCGCTGAAGTGATTGAATCCAAGACTAAACCGACTTTGCCTTGGGGGAGTCGGGGGTTAAATGCTTTTGGTGAAAAAGAAAACCTTCAAGATAGAGGGGAGGTCTCACAAGCTATTCTAGCATTAGGCCGCCAAGATGTTTGTGTCAGCGGGCTTAAGGCTCCGAATGGGATTAAGATCATGTCTTCAACCAGTGATCATCTTGTCCTTGAATCCTCACAGAAACCACTATTTGTAGGGGAAAAAGTCACATTCAGTTTAGATTACAGTGCGCTCTTATCTTCTATGTCTTCACGTTGTATCCATAAATATTTTAAGGCTCCTAAAGGGAGAAGAAAGGAAGAAGGAGCGCATAATGCTACGAACAACTGTAATTCTCTTCGTCAGTGTCATGCTTAACGGTTGTCAGATAAGCCCAATAAAATCTAATGGGCTTGCCGATTATAGAGCGACAGTTATTTCAAGCCAACTTCCACAAGAGTTAGGCTCAATCACACTCGTAAATACACAGTCAGAGGGCGATAGTGTCACTCTTGTTTTCGTAAAAAAGAAAACTTTGAATATGGACCGATTAGTAGAAAAAGTCGGCGTTAGTTTTTGTGACAACATCGAAATAAGACCACTATTAGAGAGTGGGATCTCTTATCGAATCATTACCTTAGGAAAAAATGAGAAAGTAGAAAGCCTTAACGTCATTTCTCTAGCTAAGTGCTCTAATTGAATGCTTAGCAGTCGAATGGATAAAAGCCAATACGAGTTGTTCAATGTACTCAATGACACTATTTTATTGAGGTTTGACCGCCTTACACCTTGGGAAAAAAACTTTATCACAGAGTTACACCATAAGGTCGTAACTAGACAACTCATTTCAATTAAACAAAAACAGCTTGCTTTAAAAATTTCAATGAAAGCCTATAAATCAAAGAAGAAAAACGCGCGTTCCAACGTTTAATTTAAGCTCGTGTATACCTAATCTGTTCAAGGTCCTCTAAACCTTGGACAGATTAGTAGTATTTGCACTTAACGTATTGAAAATAATCAAGTGTAGCGGTGAATGGGTAACAACTTTCAAAGTAGCGGATTGTGTTATCTACCTTTGTTCACCTCATGGAGTGAGTGCCATACAAGTTAGGATCCAATCCAAGAAGCCCATACCCTCATATAGTACGAATAGCTAATCTTTGGCTTTGAAAAGAAAATTGCTGGCATGTAGGAAGCCATCAAAACCCATTTCATTAGACTCTGTCGAGTTCTTATCTTTTTCTCAAATTGGACTTCAATGTCTATTTTTTGCTGAATATTCTTAACATGGCTAAACATCCTATTTTGCGAAGAGACCTCGCAAGCCCTGAGGGAAAGCAAATTACTCGCTCTAAGTTTGCTATCAATGGCTAAGTTGAGCAAGGCAAGTTGCGTCAAACTATTTTCAATTTCTAATCTGGTTCTGTTCCGCAAAATTTCCTCAATCCGAAAAGGTTTTTTGACGAAACAAGTTGTTTCGCAATAGGGCAAGAACCTCTTGCACAATTGAATCTGAGAGTTTGTCCAACAGGCTGTTGCCTAAATAAATCTCATGATGGTTTCATGCGTTCTAAACACGTCTTGGGGCAGAAACGAGTTGGTTAAGTCACCATCACGGGAGAGGCCTTTATCTAAATCACTATTGACCTGTCTACAACTTCACACTTTATAGTGGCTATATTGATTGAGAGGGGCGCTTTCTGTGTTCCCTCTAAAGTAAGTAGAGAGACACTATGAAACGTTTAATTCTATACATCACACTTTTGGTATTCATGACGCTTAGTAGCATGAGTGCCATAGCTCATGATTCAACAGTTAAGTACGGTATTGCGATATCTCACGATGGTGAGCAAATTGCGTATGGCACTAGTGGGAGCGGGGAAACGGCGCTGATCTTCATTCACGGTTGGAGCTTAGACAGCAGGTTGTGGCAAAACCAAGTGAGTGAGTTTTCAAAACACTATCAAGTCATCACCATGGACTTAGCAGGGCACGGTAACTCATCGTTCAACCGCGAAGAGTACACCATGGTTGCATTCGCTGAAGACATCAAAGCAATCATCGAGAAAGAACAACTCGAATCCGTCATCTTAGTTGGGCATTCCATGGCTGGTGGCGTAATTGCAGAAGCCGCTAAACTAATGCCGAAAAGGGTGAAGGGCATTGTTGGTGTCGATACATCGCAAAACGTCGCACTAGCGGTTTCACAAAGCGACCTAGATGCAATGACCAAACCGTTTGAAGCAGACTTCCAAGCGGGCATTACTATGTTCGTGAAAGACTCGTTACCAAAAGACATAGACGCGGATTTACTTTACTGGGTAACGCAAGACATGTCGTCAGCACCGCCAGCTATCGCGATAAACCAGTTTCGCCATTATCTAGGTCAATATGTGACAGGCGAAGCACACCGTGTGTATGAGAACGTGAACGTGCCAGTAATATTGGTTAACGCTCGCTTATGGCCAACCGATTCAGAAGCGAACAAGAAACACATCAAAGACTACAGCATTTACTACATTGAAGACTCAGGCCACTTCCCAATGCTTGAGCAACCACAGCAGTTCAACGCAACGTTGATGAAAGCAGTGAAGTCAGTGAAGTAGGGCGGTTGTAGTTGCTAAAAGATGGATGTAATCGTTGATATAAAAACCAAGGCCTCGCATGTGCGGGGCCTTAGTTTTTTAAGTTAAATCGATGGAGCCTGTCAATCTGATAGAGTCCATTATTTTTTGTCTTGAGATTCTTTATATTTTTTTGCAATCCACTCATGCAAATGAAGCCCCGTTTGACGCTTTAGGAATACACTGATACCAGCCAAAATTAACAGTCCAATTATTGTGCCCATAATCATCTCCACGTTTTGTCATTTTTAAATTCAGTTTAATCAATATGTTAGTGTTTTGATTAATCCATTGATTTCATCATTTTATCGATATTAAGCCCACCAAGATCCTCGAGGTTATTCTTAATCTCTTCATCGATTGATAGCTGGCGTTCCACTTTCTTTATTTCCTTCTCAAGAAATTTTTCAACTTCTTGAGATACATTGAACATTAGCCCTTGTTCACGCGCTGCTTTTCTCGCTCGTTTAAGACGAACATCTAAGTCTGATGAGATTTTGATGTTCAGTGATACTTTGGATTGTTTTTTCTGTAATGACATATCGACTCTCAACTTTATCTGAAAAATACTATAAACTTTTCTACCTTTTTAGCAAGAAATTTCGACATCGGCGGATTCAGAGGCGAACAGGAAATACATCAAGGATTACCGTATTTACTACATTGAAGACTCAAGCCACTTCCCAATGCTTGAGCAACCACAGCAGTTCAACACAATGCTGAAAAATGCGGTTAAGTCAGTGAAGTAGGGCGCTATAGTTGCTAAAAGATGGATGTAATAGTTGATAGATAAAACTAAGGCCTCGCGTGTGCGAGGCCTTTTGTGTTCCGATTAAAACCAAAGATTAATCGAGCTTAACGAAAGCTTGGGATAATCGCTGGGATTCCCGGTAGAAGGCCAACCAACGCCATCACACTTGTTAGCACAACGAACATAATGCCTGGCAGCACCCAACGGCTCATCTTGCTCAGTTCGCTACTACGTTCTTTACAACCAACTAAGCCTAAGTTATCTAACAGCATAGTGAGAGCCCAACCAAATGCAGGGTTAACGAGCGCTGAGGAAAATACAACAATCGCTGCTGATTGGGTGGTTTTCCCTTCACGCGTCATTTCCATTCCAGCTTCTAACAATGGAACGAATACACCAACAATCAGCGCTACACAAAGCACAGGTTGCCAGATAGCTAAATCCATCGGGTAGCCCCAAACTGCGGCGATGATACAGAACAGAGCCGTTAGCAAAGCACCCGCAGGAATAGGGCGTTTAGCAATCGCAGCTGGTACGATGTAAGTACCCCATGAAGACGTAAAGTTAGTACCACCAAGCAGAGAACCAAACGTTTGACGAATAGACGCTGTAGTCATGGTGTCGTCAATGTTCATGTGTACTTTTTCAGTACGTTCTGGGTAGCTGATCTTTTGGAATACTTGATGCCCTAAGAAATCTGGAGACCACATCGCTACCGCTAGAATCGCAAACGGCAATACCACCATGAAGTGCTCAATCGTTGGTAGACCTAGCATCCAGCCTGTATCTTCTCCCCACCAATACATAGGGTTCATGTTAGGTAAGCCTGGCTCAGTGTGGAAAGCGAATGGGGCACCCATGGCAAATGCAATCGTACCACCCAGCAAACAGCTAAGAGGTACAGCTAACCAACGCTTACGGAAGTGCTCCAAGAGCGCGTACAGAATGATGGTGCAAAAGATCACAACAAAAGCGATGTGGCTCATACCGATTCCTTCAGCCCAAGCGAATAGTTTTTTCACCTGAGAAGCGGTTCCCACAAAGCCGAGGTAGAGTAGCAAGCCGCCACACACGCCTTTACTGGTGAGGTTGGCCAGCATACTGCCACCTTTACTGATGGCTAAGAGTAAGCCAAAAGCGCCAATCAACAAGCCAAAGGCCATTGGGTGTCCGCCAGCCGCAACGACAATCGGAATTAAAGGAATGAGTGGACCGTGTGTACCGGCGAGGTTAGCGGTCGGCAATAGGAAGCCAGAGAAAATAATAATGAAAACAGAGGCGATGAGGAGTTCATAACGGACGTTTTCTAGAATAAAATCTTCATTTAACCCTAGAGCCCCTGCAAAGGTGGCAGCAATCGCGCCCACCATAACCACTTTACCAATGGTCGCCGCCATCGCTGGGATGGTGTCTTCTATCTCAAATCGATAATCTTTAAACGGCAAATTTGGACGCCAGCGCTTAGGCGACATGATTTGTAATTCGTGCTCTAGATACTGTTCTCGGGATTCAAACTCTGAACTTGGTTTGTGTTGTTGTTCATAGGAGAGCTCGTTCTCAATGGTTTGAGGCTTTTCTCTTGGTATATTTACGGACTCTAAAGTACTGCTCATTTTGATTCCTTTCGTTCACACTCTGAGGTGTGTTATTCCAACAAACGTTGTTGACTCACGGCATGAAGTGTAAACAATGCGTCAACCTATCATTAAAAATTCATTAACATTTAGTTGTTAGTACCTTATACCAAACCAAAAAAAACAAATAGACTCAGTCGGTTAGACATTAGTCGTAGAATCGGACGACTAGTATTAGACCCTGTAGGTAGTATGTGTCTGTTTATTGGTAGGCTCTTAATTTCAGGAATAACAAAGTCACTTTCAACAACAAATGGTTCGACTTTAAAGGCCCAGAAAAAAGTCCAACGACTTACGTTTGGCTGCATGCTTGGTTACGTTCTGGTGTGATTTGATAGTGACATCTGGTCCGGTTTTATGTTGGATATATTGGGTAATAAGCAGGGGTAGGGATTGCCTCTAGTAGCTCAATTTCTCCTACGTTTGGCCCCTGATAGTGTTAGAATCTCCGCATCAGAATTATCGAGAAACTAGGTATTTATAAACAATGTTTATCCATCACGTAAACGGCATCGACTGGCTGGTGATTACAGCTTTTGAAGAACTGAAACCGATGTTTATCGAAGATGCTGGTCCCATCCCAGCTTACTTCTCTACCACCAGTGAATTGAGCCTGATTGATCAAGCCAAGCGTAGCTATGGATTTTTGCCTAAACTCCGCGGTGTGATCACTGATACCGGCACGTATCAAAGTGAAAATCTTGAAGAAGATTTGAACCCACAGCTAGCGTGTATAGTGGAAGGGCGTGGTCGGGTGTTTATTTATCACGGCGACTATGTGGCTTTTGTGGATGACGAGCAAACCTTCATTACCCGTATGGACTGAGAGTGACTCAGTGAGTTGAGATCTGCGAATTGGTAAATCGGCGAGTTAGCTCCCCTAGAATTAAAAACTAAAGGATTAATACGATGGCAAAAACGGTCTCATTGGTACTTGGCAGTGGTGGCGCAAGAGGCTTGGTTCACGTTGGAATCATCCGTTGGTTAATCGAGCATGGCTATCAGATAAAATCCATCTCTGGCTGTTCAATTGGTGCACTTATCGGTGGTGTCTACGCTGCGGGCAAGTTGGATGAATTTGAAGAGTGGGTCACCAGTATCGACCAATCGGATATGGCGATGATGTTGGACTTTTCATGGCAATCGAGCGGGATGTTCAAAGGGGACAAGATCATCGACACACTACGTGAATTGATCGGCGAGATTTCAATTGAAGATCTGCCCATCCCTTATACCGCTGTCGCTGCCAACGTCGCCGATGAAAAAGAGGTTTGGCTGCAATCAGGCTCTCTGTTTGATGCCATTCGCGCTTCTATCTCTTTGCCATTGTTCTTCACTCCTCATGTTATTAATGGCGAAGCGCTGATTGATGGCGGTGTACTTAACCCTGTACCGATTGCGCCTACCTTTGGTGATAAGACAGACTTTACTCTGGCTGTGAATTTAGGCGGTGAACCTGAAACGCTTCAGCAAGAAGTGACACCGGTTTCCCTGCCAACAAAAGAGAGTAACCTGCATGAAAAGGTCGTTCACTTTATCGATAATCTTGGTAGCAGTGTAAAAAGCAAAATGAGCTTTAATTTTGCTGCCTACGACATTGCCAACCAAGCGTTTGATGCGATGCAATCGACCATTGCTCGCCAAAAACTGGCCGCTTATCCCGCCGATATTACGCTTGAGATCCCTCGTAATGCCTGTGGCACCTTAGAGTTTGATCGCTCACAAGAGATGATAGATAGAGGCTACCATTTGGCACAGGCTAAATTGGGCAATCGACTTTAATGTATTTGCTGCTGAATGAGAGTATTTATGGAAACTGAACTAAAAGAGCTTGAACTCCACGAGCTTATGGCAACAAAAGATGTCATCGTACTCACTAGCTCAGAAGAAGCTGCCGTATCTTGGCTGATAGAGTGCTATCAAGAGAGCGCTGATATTCAGGTTATCGAGAACGCACATCAGCTAGATACTGAAGCGGTTTTGGCGCAATGCCGAGACAGCCTGAGTGAAAGTAAAAAGGTTATCCTTGCCGCACAGTTTCGTAGCCAGTTGCCTATCATCAATATTGCTTCACTTTGTAATGAGAAGCGCAACTCATTGATCAATATTGAGTTGTCCGGCTGGGATGAAGAAAATCGCCTTCCTCATTCTTATAGCAGTTTCTAGGTTATAGCGGTTTCTAGTTAACAGCATTCTCTATATTGCAGCCGTTTTAGGTAGCAGACAATGTAAGAGCATCACTTCAAATGTCTGCCGCCATCAAGGTGCAAAGTTCTTCCTGTCATGTAGTGGCTAGCCAACACAAACTTGATGCCATCTATTATTTCCTCAAAGCCAGCTTCTGTGGGAATCAGAGCTTTCTTCAGAGCTTTGGTTTTGTATGCCTCATCGTCATGTTCATTGAACTTAATCATGGCTGGAGAGAGAGTATTTACTTTGACCTTGGGAGCCAGCATTGCTGAAAAAGACAGCGTCAGGTTGTTGAGTGCCGCTTTGCTGGCCGCGTAAGCGATGTGTTTTTTACTGCCTTTTTCTGCAACGTAATCACTGATGTGGATGATGTCTGAAGTTTTATCGCCAGACATCAGTTGGTCTTTGAGTGTTAAATTGAACAGATAAGGCACGGTAGCGTGGATCGTCATCATTTGGTGCATGATTTGTGATGCATTGTCACTGGGGGTTGTCTTGTTCTCAGGCTTCCAGTCGGAAGCGTTGTGTATGACGGCTCTGAGTGTCTTATATTCTTGACCAACATAATGAAGAAATTCTTCTAGGCTGCTTTGTTGATAAAAGTCGACTTGCTGCAAATCGGCTCCATTGTCGCGCAACAATTGCAGTTGAGGATAGTCGCTGCGGTAGGTGCCGACCACGTTGTATCCATCCGCTAAAAGTTGTTGCGCCAGTGCGAAGCCGAGTCTTTTTCCAACGCCGGTTATTAGAATCGTTTCACTCATCGTAAAAACTCAGCTCTGGTTTGAGGGTTAGTTTTGAAAATTCCACCGAGAGCGGTTGTTGAGGTTTCAGAGTTTGCATCCATGACGCCTCTGGATTTAACGCAATAATGAGTGGCTTTAATCGTCACGGCCACATTTTCTGTTTCGACTAGAGTCTGTATCGCGACTAGGATTTGCTGAGTAAGGCGTTCTTGCACTTGAGGGCGCTGGGCGAAGAATCGAACAATACGGTTGATTTTAGACAGCCCCAATATCTTGTTTTCAGGGATGTAGGCCACTTCCGCTAAACCATCGATGGTAATGAAGTGATGTTCGCACGTCGAAGTTAGATCTATGTCCGACACCTTAACCATTTCATCAACGGACATTTTGTTATCTATAACGCTGATTTTTGGGAAGTTATTGTAATCGAGCCCTGAGAAGATCTCATGTACGTACATCTTTGCAATACGATGGGGCGTTTCAGCAAGGCTATCATCAGTTAAATCGAGCCCAAGCGTACTGACCACTTCAGTTAACAGCCCTTTAATGCGGTTGTACTTTTGGTCGGGGTTCATTTCGCTCGCTGTCATTGGGGTTTCAAGTCCTTTAGCGAGTAAAGCTTCTCTTACTTTTTCGGCTTCTGTGTTTAGCATTGAGTCGCTCCTTATTAATTAGTTTTCGAGTTCTGCTTCATAGCTCAGGGTGAGCGAAACGGAATCAGCGAAGCGAAGAGCATGAGGCTTGTCAATTCTCACTTGGGCGTATCGTACCCATGGATGATCGATACAAATACCGAGTACGTCGCTGGTTAACTTTTCTAAAAGCAGAAACCTTCCTGATTCGACGTGTTGGATAATCTTCTTGCAGATGTTTTTGTAGTTAAGCGCATTGTCCACGTCATCAGAAAGACATAGATTGTTGGCGGGATAATGGATTTCTGCATTGATGACGATGTCTTGCTGCTTAGATTTTTCTTCTTCGTTGAAACCGATGAAGGTTCTGAGTCTCAGGTTTGTAATGGTGATAATGGCGTTGTGATTCATAACAGTGTCCAATCCTTAGAAAGTGAAGTCAGTTACGTGCTTGTTTTAAGAAAAGATCAGTAAAGCTCACGCGATTAAGAGTTAAGTCGTTCCTGTTGCAGTCATTCTTTTTCCAGTCATGTGCGGGCTAAGTGAAACTTAGCTCGAACGGGATGGGTTCGGTTTTCTGGCTTAACTGATCGAAGTTGTTCCAGAGTTGCTCAAAGGAGATGTCTAGCGTGGGGTGGGATTTTTTCGCGGCAATATCGACTAACGGCCTGAGCACAAATGCGTACTCAGTGATCTCGCCTCTAGGCAGCTCAACGCCATCGATAACGCCTACTTGATTGCCATAAAGCAGGATGTCGATATCCATCGTCCGTGAAGCATAGGCTTTGGTCTGACGCTTGCGATCATTCTCTGATTCTATTTGATGTAGAACCTTAACTAGCTCTGCGACAGGGAGGTCACATTCGAATCCAACGACCAAATTTAGGAAGTTATCCCCTTCGAAGCCGACAGGCTCGCAGTCGTAAAAATTAGAAATGTGCAGCGGTGCAAAGCGTTCATTCAATGCTTTGAGAGACTCAGTGATGTGGTGTTCGCGGTTAATGTTGCTTCCGATGCTGACATAGACGTTGGCCATAGTATTTCCTTCTTGTTAAGGAGCCTATACGTCCAACTCGCGATGAAGATCAGCTTTGCATCCTCTTAAAAACAGGAAGATAAAAGAAAATAGGGTTCTGCCGCAAATCGCCTCTGATAGTGATAGAATCTCCGCATTAGAATTATCGAGAATCTAGGTATTTATAAACAATGTTTATCCATCATGTTAACGGCATCGACTGGCTGGTAATTACAGCTTTTGAAGAACTGAAAACTATGTTTATCGAAGATGCTGGTCCAATCCCCTCTTGATTCTCGACCGCTAGTGAATTGAGCCTGATTGATCAAGCCAAGCGCAGCTATGGATTTTTACCTACACTCCGCGGTGTGATCACCGATACCGGTACGTATCAAAGTAAAGATCTTGAAGAAGATTTGAACCCACAGCTTGCGTGTATCGTTGAAGGGCGAGGTCGGTGTTTATTTATCACGGCGACTATGTGGCATTTGTCGATGACGAACAAACCTTCATTACCCGTATGGACTGAGAGTGATTCAGTGAGTTATGAGTTACCTTACTTTCCTTTTCAACCTACCAACCTTTGCCAAGGTAATTAATTGTTTACTACCTTGAGGAATGAGGCTATGTACCAATGCTAAACTGTACAAAACAGCATCAATGGAAGCGGTGAAGTAGGGGATCTGTAATTATTCGATGAATAAAACTTAAGCCTCGCACTCTCGATGCCCTTGTTCTTGTGGCGAGTAAGAAATAAGGCAATACCTTTTGGTTCTGGGCTCAAGATTTTGGACAATAGCAAACTCTATAATGCACACATTTTTTCTCTAGTCGCTATATATGATAGTTAAACCGCTCTAGATAGTTTCGGTTCAGTTATTTTTAGGATTACGCGCGCATTACAAACAGCTAAACCTAAAACTGTCGTTTAAATCCAAAGGTAAGATTAGGGTGCTAAATAGGTTGTCCCTAGATTCTTGGCATATTGCTGCTCTCTCATTGGGGTTGTTCACATACTTATCTAAGTACTCCGCTGTTAAAACGGGTTTTCCTTGATTAATAAAGGGCAGCAGTGCATCACATTCGTTGTACTCAAAACATTGTTCGTTAACAGCAAAGTCAAAGTACTCGACCAGTTCACTTATTTGGTCAAGGTCATTCTTTAATCCGACCGCAAGGCCTCTTTTATGCGCCTCGTTTGCAATAAATCGATTGTACGCGAGCTGATCTTGAGAAGTCAGATTGAACCCAGAGTTGTTGGTGTACCCATCCATATTATCAGGTTCAACACCATCACAACCTTTGTTCTTGGCAATATCCAGACGTTTTTTCATGATTGAATGAACGTTAGCCGAACGAATATCAAGCCAGCGTTCGTTGTCCCAGCCATCAAGTGTGTTTCCAAGCGTGTTTGGCAAGAAGAGTTCTCTATCATCTCGATAATCCTCATAAGAGCCTGCTGAAAAATAACACACCACTTTTATTCCTGATTGTTGTAAATTTTGTATTGTCGTATTTCTCGTATCAAAAAGGTCTACATCATAGAGAGCGACAGAGTAAGAGGTGTTTAAATTGCCTTCTAGCTGCCATTGCCACGTGACTGAAACAGGCGGGCGGTACCAAGAACCGGTTGTAATAGGGGCTACATTCGGTTCAAGAATAACTCGAGAGTTTGTATGATTAGACTGTTCTCCACCATCACTCGAATTACAGCCAGAAAGAATGACAGCACAAAGAAGAGTACTTAATAAGTATTTCACGATTATCTCCATTTGATTGTTTTGATGAATGTATTTTACAAATCAATCTGCATCAATGATTGTTTTTCTATTGGGTGATTTGTTACCAAGAAAGATTATTGATAAACCTCTACGAGAAAGAGGTTGGTGGGTTAGAGAGTTAGCGACTATGAAATTTAGATAAAAGGTAGTGCTGTTTATATTACATCAATAATACAGAGCAAACGACGGCTAGCTTGCTCTATCTATGGGTTTTATTTGGTTGAGGTAACGAGAAAGTGCCTCCACTAAGTCTGACTTAATCAGTGGTTTCGTTAACACTTCATTTGCACCTGCCTCAATAAAAGCTAGAGTTGATGTTTGCATGATATCGGCAGTCCAGCCAAAGATAACAAGGTCATCATGTCCAGCTTGTCGTATTTTTCGAACTGTTTCCAAACCATTCATTTCCGGCATATGGTTATCAATAATGAATAGGTTGAAACCACCTGATTCTAAGTGTGTTAAAGCCTCAAAGCCACTATTACAGGTAACGCACTCTACGTTTAATTTATCCAAGAATCCTTTGGCGATAATAAGGTTCATTTTATTGTCATCCGTCACAAGAATCTTAAATGGAGACAGATCGACTTGCTCTGTTATTGGATGCTTATCATCTTCGGCCTTAATTGATGGTAGGTTTATGACAAAGCTGAACTTGCTTCCTGTACCAAGTTCGCTTTGTACAGTAAGTTTGCCGTTCATCAAGGTCACAAGTTTATGGCAAATTGCCAACCCAAGTCCGGTCCCACCATAATGCCGAGTTGTTGAGACATCTGCTTGCTCAAACTCATTAAAGATTGAGCTCAGTCTTTCTGCTGGGATGCCGATGCCTGTGTCTTCGACCGTAAACTCCACCGCAGAGTATTCCAGGGGGGTGATACTGACAGTAATCGAACCACTTGCTGTAAACTTCAATGCGTTCCCAACTAAATTTAGAATGACTTGTCGGATCCTAACTGAATCACCGTTGTAGACAGAGGAGGTATTGCTGTTATCTAGCAAAGAAAACTCAATCCCTTTTTCTGAACATAAGGTTTGATAAGTGTTTAATACGGGGTTAGTGATGTCGCACATTTTGAATGAATGTGGATCAATTTCTAAACTGTCATTCTCAATTTTGGCTAAGTCTAGAATATCGTTAAGGATGGCAATTAAGTGCTCGCCTGAGTCGAGTGCTAACTGAAGAACTTCCCTTTGCTCAGCTTTTTCCAAGTCTTCAACCAACATCTGTAGAATACCCAGTAAGCCATTCATTGGAGTTCTAATTTCATGGCTCATTGTCGCCAAGAATAGTGATTTTGCATCATTTGCCTGGCGCGCATTGTTTGCCTGTTCTTCTAATTCTTTTTCAAGCTGCTTAAATTCTGTGATATCACGTTCAATGGCAATGAAGCGTTCAACTTCACCTTTAACGTTGCGTAAAGGTACAATATCAATATCAATCCAATAGGGCGTTTTGTCGATCGCGTAATTCAATATTTCCGCTTTAACTTGGTTCCCCTGTTGAATCGCAGAACCTATTCGATTTGCTGTGCTAACAGAAGTCTCTTCACCTTGTAGAAATGAGCCTGGCCTTAACCCTTTGATGGAGTCTAAGCGATAACCTGTCATTCGTTCAAAAGCATTGTTTACCCACTCTATACGCCCCTTATTATCGGTTATCACAACGCCATCTCTGGCTGTCTTGACTACGGTGGCAAGAAGATGACTTTCACGTTCTTGCTCTGCTAATCGTTTGTTGGATTCCTCAAGGAGCTTTTTGGAGCCTGCCAATTCTTTGTGGGGATTAACGAACAATTTTTGCCCGATAAAAAACACTAAAATTGAACTGAGTGCTAAGACAATCAAAAGCCCATTTAACAGTTCCTTCTGTAAGCTTAACAGCTGATTGGTGACAAAAGAGCGGCTTATCCCTTGAGTTAATACTAAATCACCTTTCGTTAAAGCCGTTTTAGTCAATAGCCAGTCTTCTTCACTGTATTTATTTTTAATTGGTATGTGTGAATGATGGCCATGTGAGTCATCTTCTTCAATAAGAGATGCGATCGGTGAGCTTATTTGACTAAGCTCGTACCAACGCTCTCGTTTCGTGACAAACGAGCCAAAGAAATCATCATAATCGACAGCGGTTTCACCATATAGAACGCCTACGAAATCACTGCCTTGAAGTAACGGCATAAATAGCTTGAGACAAATGTGGTTGGCATCATCATGCAAAAGGTAAAGGATACGATCATCGACTTCCTGATTCGCTATCGCGCCAAAGATAGCTTGCTCTTGCTTTGATGCGGGATGACGAAATGTATCTTCAAACAACAGCTGACCGGTGCGGTCTCGCACGGCAAATTGCATTGATTGGTTCTGCCCTTTGAATCGCTCAAGGTGAAATGAGAGCCGTTCTATATTTGAGACCGACACTGCGTCGATGACCCCTTGGTATTGCGAAGCTAAAACAATGCGGTCTTCTGCAACCTCGAGATACTTTTCCATAAAAATTTTGGCAGACTCAAGCTCAAAGCTACTGTTACCGCTTTGCAGTTGTTTGACTGTCGATTGGCTGTGATTAGAGAGTACATAAAGTGAAATGCCGCCGTAGGTCAAAGACGTAAGCAAGAGAAAGAGTACAAGCAACACTTTGGGGCTAATTGAAGATAGCTTGGTCATGCTTAAATGACTTCCATGTTATTTTTCGGAGTTATATAAAAAATATAGGATAGATATCTTGTTTATGAGCTTGTTTATCCTTTTTGTCGAATGACTGGCCTCATTCTTATTGCCTTTGATTAGCCGAGATATTGCAAAACGTGCTTAGATATCTATGTTTAATATACGAATGTTAATACGAAAGGGGCATGTTAAACATGAATGCCACTCCCATTAAAGTCCTGTTTGTATGCGTGAAGAAAGGTGTAAGAGCGGCTATCGCTAAAGCGATGGTTGAGAAGCAATCCAACGGGATGATTCAAGCTAGCTGCTCTGGTTTTGAGACGGGAGAAACCCCTAAAGCTATCTTAGATGAGCTGTCTAGCGTGCTTGACCTTGTAATAAAGGGCGAAAGTAAGACAGTATTTGAATTCAAAAAGACCAATGAAAGATTCGATTACGTGATTACGCTTTGTGACCAATCGAGCAACGAGCAGTGCAACTTATTTGTCGGATGCGTCAACGTGGTTTGCTCTCACGTACCCCATAGGCTCCATTGGGCTATCCCAAATCTGGCGGCCGCCCTAGAGCTGTCAGGGAGCGAAAGGACCCAGTTTGTAAGAGGGGTTGTAGAACAAATAGATCTTAAAGTGGCGCAACTTGTGGCAATAGCACAAATAAACGGCTAAATGGTCTCTGAGTTTGGTTTAACGCGGATTTACTCACCTTACAGGTAATTTTGTTTTTGTCTTTACCTGCCCAAACGCGAAGCTAGATTCAATTGAAGCAATATTGGGTAGGCGAGTTAACTGCTTGCGGATGAATTGCTCGTAGCTTTTGAGAGACTCGCTCACCACATGCAATAGGTAGTCGTGATTACCTGTCATTAAAAAACACTCTAACACTTCATCAATTGCTTCAATGTGCTGTTCAAAGTCTCGCATGTTCTCTTCGGTAGGCTTTTCAAGCTTCACCAACACAAACACATTCACGGGCAGGCCGCACGCTTCTTGATCGATACAGGCGTGATAACCGCGAATAATCCCTTGCTTCTCTAATGAGCGAACTCGGCGCAAACAAGGGGAGGGAGAAAGTGCCACTCGATCGGCCAACTCTTGATTCGTCAGCCGAGCGTTGTTTTGCAGTTCAGCCAGTATTTTCTTGTCGATCTCATCCATTGGCATAATCCATCAATATTGAATTCAGTTTGGCAATATTATTGCTCAAAGTGTATGTCTTACTTCGCAAATAGCAATTTTTAACATCTGCACAAAACTAAAATTAAAGGAGGAACAACAAGCATGGAATGACTTAGGAACTATGCATACTTCAACTCAACTTAGCCCGCTGCGTAAAACAACCAAACATGAACAAGCAGAAGCCCTAGCCATTGAGCAAGCAAAGCACTTTGGTATCGACCCAAACAGTGATTACGGCGTCACGCTGATTGAACTGGCGACGACACTGTACCAAGCCAATACCAAAACACACGACCTTTGGGCACTGACCGTCGACGGCCTTTCAGAGCTCGACAAGAGTGACCGAATTGCTTGGTTTAACGCGAAACGTTTCTTGTCATTCCAGATCGCTAAGATCCTCGACAACCTGCAAAACCCAATGCGTGCCACTTACCAATCCATTGCCACCAATAATGGTAATTTTGCGTCTAAAGGTGCGTATCCAATTTTCGATAATGTGGCTGCTATCTTCTCGGCAAGCCCGGTTATTACGCGCACTGCCACGTATTTGTTTGCGTGCACAGAATGGATTGAAGATGCGTTCAACGGTAAAGAGCCGCTGCACGATATCTATTCTCGACTGCTTAACCCAACATCGATTTCACTGGCTAACCACATGGTTGATATTGAGGCCGGCTCTCGAGCCAACGAATACCTCGCGTGGAACTTTAATTCTGGGATGGCGGCCATTGATGGGTTGTTGAGTCACTTGCTTGGGTATGAGGACATTGTACTGGCTTCACGTAACATCTATGGCGGTTCTTACCAGCTGTTGGAAGATTGGTTTGGCAAGCCGTCGAATCTGAATATCGCGGTAGAGTGGGTGGATGGTTACTCAGGAGATGAGTTTGCGACTCGCCTTGATGAGGTTGCCGAAAAATACGCAGGTCGCCTCGCCGCGGGTAAGAAGATCTACGTTTACCTTGAGTCACCGTGTAACCCGCATGGATACGTGTTGGATGTTGCGAGTATAAGCAAAGCTGGTCACGTTCGTGGTTGGGATGTGATTGTTGACTCGACAGTCGGCACTCCATTGTTGCACCCAGTACTAAAACGCGATGATGTGATGGAAAGGCCAGACTATGTGATTCACTCCTACACCAAAGAACTGGCGGGTTCTGGCACCACAACCGCTGGGGTTGTGATTGGCCGCAACGAGACCATGTTTGTTCCAAAAGGAGAAGAGGTCACTTGCACTAAGCCTAACGGCGATGAGGTCACTATTCCATGGAACGAAACGTTGTTTTGGAATGTGTACTACATTAAAGGCGCATTTTTAGATGCAGACAAAGCGTTTGAAGTGCTCAATGGCATGAAAACCTATGAGATGCGTGTGGTGCAAAAAACCATTAATACACTGACTCTCGCAAAGATCTTTGATGCTCACCCAGACATCAATGTGTCGTGTCCTGCTTTGCCAGACAGTGATAACTATGAGCATTGCCAGAACAACATGTACTTAGGATTACCCGCGGCGCTGTTTACTATCGATATGGAAGGGAACGGCCATCGCGCACCAATCAATCGAGATGGGTTTAAACAGTTCTTCGATATGCTTGAGCCCGCAATCGGTATGCAAGTGAGCCTAGGGCAAACCAATACAGTCGCGTTATGTCCGGCACTGACCACGCACTCAGAGCTGAGCGATGAGGCTCTCAATGAAGCCGGCATCAGACCAACCACAATGCGTATCTCTATTGGCTTAGAAGATCCTCGCATGTTCATTGCTCATATTATCGAAGCAGCGAAGTTATCGATTGACCGCAAACACGCTGATTTCTCATCGAGCTTCCCGAGTAACGACCGTATCGATGAAATCTATATGCAAACTTATATGGATGTACACCAGAGGTTTGTGAAGAACTTGCCGAAGTTTAGTCAGCTCACTCAGTAAATAAAAAAACACCCTGCTGACTTATTAATCGGCAGGGTGCTTATCTCTAACCAATTTCTTAGTCCTTGGTCTGATGACCAGTCTTCTTGGCGAATTTTTGCATAGCCTCAGCAAAGGTTGTTGTTCCGCCCTTCGCTTTAACTTGAACGACTTTATAACCTAGTTTTTCCAGTGCTTGGCGCTCTGCTAAAACCGCTTTATCGTCTGGCAGACTACCCTGTACAGGCTGATGAATGTAGCACCCTTCTAGTTGACCATCTTCGACCAGTTGGTGGTGTTTCAGTGCATTGATATCAAAATTCATAGTCAGTCTTTTCGTTTAAATGGAGAGTCTCTGTGGCAAAGGCCGCAAGTCTTTATAATTCTATGGTTTGTACCATACGGCATTTTAACTATAAGAAGCTAGTGTAAATACAGTAATCCAATGGAATACAGTCGGGCACGTCTTACTTTCTTGAATCTCTTATTGATTCTAGAAAAAGGGGGTAACTGAATGCGACCTTTAAAGTGCAGTGTAGATTGAGCAATAGAGAGCGTTTTAGCCTAATAGCCGATTAAGTATCTTGTTTTTTTGCTGCCTCTAAATACCATCTTCATTATTTTCGCACAGAAAACGGATGTGACTACAATTCCGCTGCAGATTCCTATGTAGAGAGTAATGTTAAAGTCGCTTTTCACGGTGCCGCCGAAGTATTTAGCGTCTGCGATTTCGAGGATCAGTAGCAACCAAGGGTGGATGAAAAATATCGCAAAGCTTGTATCTAACCATTTGGATTTAAAACTCAATTTTTCAAGCGCGCCGTAAAGTAAAAAGATGAGGGCAATCTTTTGAATAAAAACCACATCTATCCCATCATACTCAAAAAAGGGCTTATGTGAGTTGCCATTGATGCCAGTGTAACTTTGATAAAAAGAGAGTATTACAACAACGAATAACAATAAAAGTAACGTTTTATTATCTAGGTACTGACTTACTTTATCTTTATTCATACACACACTAATTCCGATCAAATATATAGGCGTAAAATACACTAGAGACTGGAGTGGATTAGTCCCTTCAACAGCACGATGTATAAACAGAGAGAGTATCGAAAGGGAACAAATAATAATAAGCTGGAATTTTGGGGCGGATTTGATAAAAAGCATGTGCATAGGAGCAGTTAAAAAGCACAGAAGAACAAAGGGGATATACCAATAAGCAGTGAGGAAATGCCCCGTTAACATGTACTTTAATGCGGTGGTGGCATCTGAATCTGATGGCTGAAACAGTACGCCATTGCGATACGCACTTTCCGGGTCAACCATGTACTCAACAGGATTAAAGTAGCCCGAATTAAGTAAATAGTAAGCGAGAACAGCGATGCTCCCAAGAAGCAAGTAAGGCACACCTACATTTTTAAACTTTCCCTTAATGAACTTACTGTAACCATAGCGAGGGTAGAATACGTGGTAAAACATATAACCTGATATAAAAACAAAGAGCGACGTGCCTCCTGTTATTATGTTTTTTAGAACATTTCCAATCTCACCTGTACTTGATAACCCGTAAGTGTACGAATGTCCCATGACGATTAGAATGATGGTAATCCCTCTAAAATTACTTATTGATTGTAGAAACATATAAATTTCTCTTTTTGTGTTGGCGTCGAATTACCCCTTATTAAACTATAGACCTGATTAAACGTTACCTTTTCTGATTTTATTCATAAATACGACTTAACCTTTCTCAACCACTGACGAAAACGGTTAAGTCAGTTAGGTCGGCTAATTAGGCGAACTAGATGGAAATCGTATCTGCAGATACAAACCGAAGTTATTGCTTTAAGTTACGCCTAACTAAATCGTGCATTTGCTTTATTGTCATCAGTGCCAACCAGATGATTTCTTCGACTGAGCGTTGACCTGTTGTAGAAGTGGGGTGCTCGGCATCGGTTTGATTGGTTAGCGCTGGCAGTTCATGGATGCGGTTATCACGAATGGTATTGATCAACGCATCCATCGCATTATGAATCAAGCTTTCGACTTGTTGCGAGCCTTGGTATTGGGTGCCTTTTCTTACAAGTGGAATCAGCAAGCAGAGGTAATGGCTCAATAATCGATAGTGACTCAGCATGTCTTCGTAATAGTGAGGATCGGTGCGAGTGTGCTTAGGCTCTTGCTGCATCTCATTGTAAATCAGTTCAAGGTCGCTTTCGGCTGTTAACATGGCAGCACGTTGCTTAGTTAATGCAAGATGGTCATGTTGTTCGGTGTCAATTTGTAGCTGTTCGTAGCAATACACAAACAAGTTTTTGGAACTATTAAGCGCTTTTAACGCTTGATTGTGGATCTCTTTGCCTCGCCATTGAGGCCATAACAAACTATAACCGAGTAGGACAATCGCGCCCCCAACTATGTTGTCGATCAAACGTGGCGCTGCGAAGTCGAGCCCTTGGTGTGCCATGGCCTGATAAACCAAAATCAATAGCGCGGTAATACAACCAATGGCTAGTGAGTAATGGCGCATGATATTAAGCATCGCGACGGGCAAGAGAATGACAATTAGCGTATACATCGCGGTCGTTGGCACACCAATGTGAATCAAAGATGTGGCGAATAGCACGCCAAGCGCCGTACCTAAACAGCGCTGCCATGTTTTACTTCGTGTTGCTAAGAAGCTAGGCTGAATCACCATTAGCATTGAAATCAGCACCCAGTCCGGGCGAATCAATTCAAAATATTCCGCAATTCCTGCACCAAGGGAAAACATCAAACTAACACGGGTAACATGACGCCAAATAGGGTTGCCTCGGCTTGGTAGGCGAAAAGACAATTCGAACGGCTGAACTTCAAAAGAGCGTTCATAAGCGGGTTCATTAAGCTCAATACGACGGGAAATGTGCTTCACTGCGTATGCCCAATAACGAAAACGGGGTTGGTCTTCGAGCTTGACCGCTTCAATCAAGTCATTGGCTTCTTGCTCTAATGAGCTTAAGTGCCTCATCTCTTCGTTAGTGTTGTGTAGAAGCTGTTTTGCTTTGTGTCTTAGTCTTTGCTGACAATGTTGGCTCCAAACCAATAGCAAGTCTCGTTTGTGTTTGCTGGACTGAAATTGGTTCATTAGATCGGGATTCGTTGTGTGGCTGCTGAGTATCACTTCAAACGTATCGAGAGCGAGATACAAAGCTTGTCGGAGTGAACTAGCATCTGCTTGCTTAGATCGAAAAGATTCGGATTGAAGAGCCTGTTGGAACAACTCGATGAGTTGGTATTTGATGCGTCTTTTCGGTGCATCATTTTCGCTACCTAGCAGGAATACTTGGCGATATTGGATGTAATCTGCCAACGTTTCGTAAATTGCGGATAGACACACACGCAGCGCATAGTGCTTCCATAACGCAAACCAAAGCCAACTAAAGAGCGCAAAAGTAAGAGGCCCGAGTACCAACATAGGGTACAAGCTTAGTGCTGAATTGGAATTATGAAGTGAGAGGGTGACGACGGCTATTAATAGGCTCGACATGCCTAGTCGCCCCCAAAATGGCCCATTGACTGCAGCGCTAGCAAGTACGGCACCAAGTACCCCAAAGGTTATCCATAAAGGCAGTCCACTAATAAGTAGTAGGTAACTTATGGCTTGAGTGGCTCCCCAAGTGGTGGCGGTAATAGCAAAGCGCGTCCACCGCCTAGGGCCAGCAGCGTCAAGCCCGCTAATTAAGGCGGCTGGCATTGTCATCAGTGCAGTCATGGCGATAGCGGGTTGGTTGAACAACACGCCTAAACCGAGAAATAGTACAATGGCGCTGGTGGCACGAAGCCCCAAATTGATGGCTGGGTCGTACCAGATCTTACGTAGAATGGCAGGGGAGAACGTCATGTGGATACCTTGTTTTTTACTTGTTAGATGGACCAACTTTAGAAAAGAATCCAATCATTTAGTGGCACTCTGTAACTATAGAGTGCCACGAATAAAATTTGAAGATATCAAGATGCTTGGGATTGACCTACTCGTTGGATCTCTGGTCTGAACGGTATCTATGAGCTCGACAAAAACTACATTGATTCAGTTTCTATAATTTCATTCATTAAACGATCAATTTGGAACACGACTTGGATACTTGCGTCTTCCATAGCTTTAACTGATTTAATTGTTCCTTCAATGTCCTCAGATGCTGCTTGATTCATTGCTTTACGACCATTGTCATGCACCTGTTTATGAGGTTCTTCAAGCAATTGATAACTTCTCAGGTGGTTGTAAGCCTTGCCATCACCACGATAATACCACTGACCTAAACGACACTCTGAGTGAGTGTTGATCGTTTCACTAAAGGCACCGCTTTGGAGTAAACGATAGGTGTTATTTTTCCAAATGGCGTGATCGAGCTTCACCGAATCCAAGAAAGCGCGAGTGGAAGCAATATGAATAACTTGCTTCATGTTTTCCGACTTCACGACGACTTCATTAACAATTGAGCTAATTTGTGCAGAAGATGCTGACACTTCTTCTGCACAAACTTGGTTTTCACCGATAGAGGTTTTAATCGCATTTACTTGAGTCAAAACTTGTTTCACCAATGAATCAATTTTTTCACTGGCTTCGCTGGCTTTACCTGCAAGGGTTCTTACTTCATCGGCGACGACAGCGAACCCGCGTCCAGCCTCACCCGCGCGAGCGGCCTCGATAGCAGCATTTAGCGCCAGTAAGTTCGTTTGGTCAGAAATCTCTTGAATAGTTGATACAAGGTTAGAAATAGCACCAGCCGTATGATCCAATATATCCACAGATTGAATGCTTTGAGACGCCTGATCGCTGATCTTGATTGCTCGGTTGTCTAGGCGAACCAATGCTTGATGTGTTTGTTTAAACATATCATCTAGCTGTTGAAGCTCTTGGTTTTCATGAGCCATAGATTTAGCACTTTCAACCATCTCTTTTTGAATGGTTTTGAGCATATCTCCACCTTTCAAGCAATTAGACATCATTTCACTACTGTTACGATGTTGTTGATGTGTCGATTGAGCAAGGTTTTGCGACTTATTTAATTCCATTTCGAGAGCATTAATATCAGATTGATGCTTCTTTTTTAGTTCGGCTAGTTGTTTTTTTAGTAATTGGTTTTCTAGTTTTATTTGTTTTATTCCAAACATAAAATACCTATATGTATAGAGCGAAAAGCTATTCAAGGGGCTGATAATGAAGCTCGGGGTTGATAACGTATTGGTTTTAAAGGTAATAATTACCGGTTGGATTGTAACAAAATATTATTAGGTTGTTAGCCTTATTATCTTGGCTAGGTTGATTAATGACTAGTAAATCACTTTTTTGTTTGGATATTTAGTTTTTTATCTATTTTTACCAGCTTTCATAATACTGTTTAATAGGTGGTTTTATGTTGATTAACATTATTAATGTTAAGTCTTAATTATCGTTTAAATTAGAACGCACTAATGCAAGAGGTAGGGTTGTTTTTTGAACAAATTTTCACTTAATACTCTTTAGAATGAATTCTTATTAAGTTGGTTGTCATTATTAATTTTTCTAATATTCAGATTGCAATAGGCTTGCTAATGAATAAATAAAACCTTAACATTCACATTTGTTATCACTCGTTTGTATAATATTTTATTTATCAATAATTAAATGTTAGAACCATTTAATTATTGTGGATATAAGCATTCTATAGTGACGGGAAATACTTCGTATATGGGACGTCATGCACTCAATAGTAGATATGGTCATAGCTAAAAATATCTCATATCGAACTTTAATGGATTAAAAAAATGAAAATAAAGACATTGGCTTTAGCGGCTATACTCGCTTTGAATTCTCAACCTGCCTTGAGTTATAGCACCGAGAGGTGGATGGAGGATCTTTTCAGTAACACAAGGCGAGATACTCCGCTTAACAATATTATTATTCCGGGGAGCCACGATAGCGGTGCTTACGACGCGCAAAACTATAGTAAAAAGGCAGCCGGCGTTAATTTCCCACTTTCGAAACTAAGAGACTGGTCTGAGACACAAGATTTGAGTGTAAGAAAGCAGTTGAATGCCGGTACACGCTTTTTAGATTTGAGAATATATGAAGACCGAGGGGAGTATTACTTTGCTCACTCGCTTATTTACGGAAAAATCGACAACATTTTAAATGAGGTAAGCCAGTTCTTAGATGAAAACCGAGGCGAAATCGTCATCATAAAGTCTACATTTGTCCGTAATGTAACTAACACTGATAATTTTTATCAATCCTTGTGTACTAACAATTCCATCTCAAAGCATCTAATAACAAATGAGTTAAAACCAACATCTAAATACAAAGATCTCATTAAAGCCGGAAACTTAATTATTATACCTGATAAAAGTGTGTCTGGATGTGGGGCCAGTTTTTGGCCGCGCCAACGTCTAAATAGCTATTACAAAGAGGACATCTATCAAAACCCTAATAAAATAGGAAATTGGATTTCGTCGGAGTTAGCTAAGAGTCGAAGCGCAAACAACAATCGACTATATACGGAGCAGCACATTGTTACTCCCACTGCGGAGGTAATTCTCAAAGGTGTGGCTGAAACCCTGGCCAGTACAGCATTATGTACCTTAAGTATTAATCTATTTTGCAAAAACGTGACGGGCTTTTCGACAAACTTGAAAGAGTATGATGCTAAAACTGCGAAACATAACTCCATCGGTTGGCTTTACAACCATTACCACAAGGGAAGCCGTTCGAACATTGTTTTACGAGATTTCGTTTCTGAAGGTAAAAACAGGAAAATTATTGATTTTAATTTGAATAACCGAGATGTCATGGTTCGTGGTCGAGCTGAAAAGGACGATTCATTTGGCAAGGTATTCTCTAGTGGTGATTACAACGGAGATGGCGTGGCTGATTTGCTTGTTGGTTACCCGACTGAGGATATCAATGGTGATAATGATGCCGGCGCAGTGACGGTGGTTTACGGAGGTGATTCACTTCCTTCAAAAGGCTTGAGTATGTTGAGTTCCAGAGGCTTTCACCAAGACTCTAGCGGACTGTCTGGCATGTTTACCGAAGGCGGTGACCTGTTTGGTTCTGCGTTAGCGAGCGGCGATTTTAACAATGATGGTTTTGATGATGTTGCCATTGGGTCCCCAAATGAAGATATCGATGGGAAATCTAATGTTGGTATGGTCACTGTGCTGTATGGAGGAAACAAAGGACTCACTACTTCAGGCTATCAATTATTAAAAGAAGCCAATATTAGTAAGGGCAAGCAAGAAAAAGAAGACAAGTTTGGCTTCGCATTAGCCAGCCACGACTTCGATGGGGATGGTTATGATGATCTGGCCATCGGTTCTCCATATGAAGATATCGGCTCTAAAGATAATGCAGGCGTAGTCTATGTGAGCTATGGCACCAGCAATGGGCTAAGTAAGAAGCGTATTAGTAGGTTCCACCAAAATAACTCCGGCTTAGAGCGCATGGCAGCAGAGAAAGATGACCGTTTTGGACATGAGTTAGCGGCTGGAGACTTTAACGGCGATGGGCTAGGCGATTTGGCGGTTGGCGCGCCATATGAAGATTTAGGTGATGGTGATGATGAAGGGATGGTTGTTGTGCTTTTTGGCACCACTCAAGGTCTTCGTACGATGGAGTATCGTTTTTACCATGGTGATAGAAGTGGTTTTGCTGGCAGTGCTGAAAAGAACGACCATTTTGGCTACACGCTAGCAGCTGGTGATTTTAATAATGACGGCATTGATGAGCTCGTTATTGGTGTTCCATACGAGGATTTGGGCTCTGGCGGAAACAATAATGACGGATTTGTTTTCGTGCTCAGAGGTACAAGCAGTGGCCCTTCAAGAAATAGCATTCGTGAGATTCATCAAGACAAGTCTGGTGTGCATGGCTCCGCTGAAAAAGATGATAAATTTGGTTTCGCACTAACGACTGGAGACTTTGATGGTGATGGTTATCAAGACTTAGCTATTGGTTCACCAACGGAAGACTTGGCGGGCAAGGACAATGGAGGCAAAGTGGATGTATTCTTTGGTTCTGGTAACGGCTTACGATTAAGCGGAAGCCGTGAATACAATCAAAATAAAAACAATATCACTGGTAGCGTCGAAAAGGACGACAAGTTTGGCTACAGCTTGATGGCTGGAGATTTTGATGGTGATGACAAGGACGATCTCGTTATAGGTGTTCCATTTGAAGACCTAGGCAGTGGCGGTAACAACAATGATGGTACCGTTCATGTGTTATACGGTGACTCTGATAGAGACTTAAACGGTAGAGAGCAAGAAGTTAGACAAGGGACGCGATAGTTACAAGGGACGCTATAGCTACGAAGGCCCTCCTTTCAATAGGAGGGCCTGCATAAATGTTGGAGGTCATTCTATGACTAGTAGAACGACTTCTCTATGCGATGTGTTTTAGCACCTACAATTCAGCCCCTATAACCATATTCTTTTTATTTTATTTGGCCATGGAATGACGACATAATCTTACCTGATTTTTTATATAAAACTCCTAAAATGCATGTTTGAAGATAATTAGAAAATTTATAGACATTTAATGTGTAATCCCTTTTTATATTCTTCTAATAAACTAATTTCTAATTAAGTTAATCTCTAAATTAGTTGTATTCTAATTTTACTATTCCTAATTTACCAAAACCTTAAATAATTAAAGTTATTTAAAAAAACATATAATGTAAGTTATCATCAATATCCCAATTAAAATATCAATAAGGAAATAGCTTGTGTTATTAAATGGTTCACATAGAGATGTGAATATTAAAGAAATTGAAGGTATATGCTCAAATAGTGATAGCAACCTAGAAAAAA